>JAAVXR010000076.1 GCA_022790755.1 Hespellia sp.
GGATGACGGCTGGTTTGGAAAGCGGGATAATGACAGACGAAGTCTGGGAGACTGGGTAGTCAATGAGAAAAAACTGGGAGGCTCTTTAAAAGAGTTGATTGAAAAGGTGAACAGTCTGGGAATGAAATTCGGTATCTGGTTTGAACCGGAGTGTGTCAATGAGGACAGCGATCTCTTCCGGGCACATCCGGACTGGGCCTTTATCATACCGGGAAGAAAGCCGGTGCGTGGAAGGAATCAGTTGATTCTGGATTTTACGAGAAAAGAAGTGGTGGATGAGATCTTCAATCAGATCTGTAAAGTACTGGATCAGGGGAATATTGAATATGTAAAATGGGATATGAATCGGAGTATGGCGGATGTATATTCAGCGACTGCAAATGAGCAGGGTAGAGTGGCATATGACTATATACTCGGATTGTATAATTTCCTGGAACGGCTAATACAGCGTTATCCGAACTTGTTAATTGAGGGATGCAGCGGCGGCGGCGGAAGGTTTGATGCAGGGATGCTTTATTATACGCCACAGATCTGGTGCAGTGATAATACCGATGCCATAGACCGGGTGAAGATACAATATGGAACTTCTTTTGGCTATCCGGTTTCAGCGGTAGGTTCTCATGTATCTGCAGTGCCAAATGAGCAGACGGGACGTGTGGCGGACATGGAGACCCGTGGAAATGTCGCTATGGCGGGAACCTTTGGATATGAATTGAATTTGGAAAAGTTATCCGATACAGAGAAAGAGATTGTAAAGAGGCAGGTGGAAGAATATCATAGATATGCTTCTTTGATTCAGAATGGCTTGTACTATCGTCTAAGCAATCCGTTTCAGGATGAGACAGCATCCTGGGAATTTGTGTCGGAGGATAGATCAGAAGTACTTTTGAATGTGGTACTTTTGGAGATTCACGGAAATATGACCGTGAATTATGTGAGATTGAAAGGTCTGAAGAGTGGAAGGCTTTACCAGGATCAGAAAAGCGGGAAGGTCTACAGTGCAGATGCATTGATGGAAGTGGGAGTTCCGTTGCCTCTGAAGCTGGGCGAATATCAGACGTATCAATATTATTTCAGAAAGTTGTAGTCAAAGGTTTGTGAGCAGAAGGTTGAAAGAAAAACTTTACACTCGTACCTGTTTGTGCTGAAAAACGCACAGAATGGAGGAAATCATGAGAAAAGAGATGAAAGAAAAATTTGTGGAATTGTTTGGCGCAGAGGGCGAGATCAGAACCTATTTTGCACCGGGGAGGGTGAATTTAATCGGTGAGCATACGGATTATAATGGAGGACATGTTTTTCCATGTGCACTTACAATCGGTACGTATGGTCTGGCACGTAAAAGAAAAGATCAGTGTCTACGCTTTTATTCCATGAATTTTGCACATTTGGGTGTGATTGAGTCTTCGCTTGCAGATTTGATTCCATCGCCGGAAGCAGACTGGACGAACTATCCGAAGGGAGTAATCTGGGCTTTTGACAAGTATGGTTACTCGATTCCTAGTGGGATGGATTTTTTGGTTTATGGTGATATTCCGAACGGTTCAGGACTATCTTCCTCTGCATCTTTGGAAGTATTGACGGGATTGATCTTGAAGGATCTATACGGGATTGATGAGTTGACATTGAAAGATCTGGCTATAATTGGTCAGTATTCTGAGAATCAGTTTAATGGAATGAATTGTGGAATTATGGATCAGTTTGCCAGTGCAATGGGCAAAAAAGATTCTGCAATTTTTCTGGACACCAGTACTTTGGAGTTCGAATATGCTCCGGTGAAATTGCCGGACGCAAGAATCATCATCACGAATAGTAAAGTGAAACATAGTCTGGTCGAGTCCGCATACAATGACAGACGGCAGGAGTGTGAGACCGCTTTAAAAGAATTACAAGAAGTTGTGAGAGTCCAGACACTTGGAGATTTGAGTGAAGAGGAATTCGAACGGTATAAAGATGTGATTCATTCGTCGGTATGTCAAAAACGCGCCAAACATGCTGTCTATGAAAATCAGAGAACGATAAAGGCTTATCAAGCTTTGAAGGCAGGCGAGTTGGAAGAGTTTGGAAGATTGATGAACGCATCCCACAGATCTTTGAAAGATGATTATGAAGTGTCTTGTCCTGAAATTGACCTGTTAACAGAACTTGCATGGAAGATTCCAGGTGTACTGGGTTCCCGAATCACCGGAGGTGGTTTTGGTGGGTGTACGGTCAGTATCGTAAAAAATGATGCTGTGGAAGCTTTTATTGATCAGGTTGGAAGGGCCTATCGGGAGCAAACCGGTCATGAGGCAGAGTTTTATGTGGTTGATATCGGAGATGGAGCACAGTTGCTTGATTGATGAAAATAGAGCTGGCAGGGCGCTTAGAAGCGCTTTGCCAGCTCATTGTGTATGCGGTTTCCCATCTGATAATTTAACTTTTTATTCAGCCAAATTTCCTCCGATGCGATCGCTTGATCGACAAGCATCATAAGACCGGTGACAACCTGGAGTCCTTCCTGTTTGGCAATGTGGAGAAATTCCGTCATCAATGGATTATAGACGATATCGGATGCAACACGGAATTTTTGAATCACAGGAGCGTCAACGACACTTCGTCCGATATTTGGAAACATGCCAAGAGGCGTCGTGTTGACGAGTATGTCTCCGGAAGGGATTTCTTGCAGGCTGGAAGCTGTGATAAAAGGAAATCGGTTTTTCAAATTCAATAATTCTTTTTGATTGCGTGCGGCAACGGTGATCTGTGATGCGCCCGCGATATGGAATCCATAGATCAGAGCTTTTGCGGCTCCTCCAGATCCCAAAATAACGATAGACTGATCTTTCAGAGATACACCGGCTTTGGCAAACATACTCTGTGCGCCGATATAATCTGTATTGTAACCATAGAATTTTCCGTTTTTCTGGTAAATCGTATTGATGGCTCCGATTTTTTCGGCGTGTGAGTCCACAACATCCATCAGATGATATACGGTTTCTTTATATGGAATCGTGACATTTAGTCCTGTGATTCTGCAGTCTGTCATCCAGTCTGTTAGATGCGTTACTTCCTCTTCGGACATTTCGTAGACTTTATACTCTGCAGAGATATTCTGCTGTGCCAGAAGATCCTGATGGATCTCAGGAGAGAGTGTGTGCGGAAGACTTTTGCCAAGGACACCAAGGGACAGTCCGCCAGATAGGGTAGTGTGTTCCTTTGTGGGTGTATGCAGGTTTATCATATTCATATAAAATTCCTCTGGAAATAACCGAAACGGGGTTATACAATTCGTCCTTCTTTTTCAAAAAACGCAGGTGTTGTCGGATAAATATAGCTGTCGCCGATTTCGCGGAGCAAAATGACGTTCAAATGATGGTTTAAATTCTTTTTGTCCAGTGTAATCGCCTTCAGCAATTCTTTGAGTGAAACGCCGCATGCGGATGGGAGTCCATACTGTTCAAGAACCCGGAGAATGCGGTTGGAAGTACCGGGGGCACTTAAGCCTTGTTCCTCTGCTATGCATGAAATCTGATACATACCGATGGCAACTGCTTCACCGTGACTTTCCCGCTCATATTGGTAATATTGTTCAATCGTATGCGCAAGAGTATGTCCAAAGTTCAGTAACATGCGTTCCCCTTTATCAAAGGGGTCCTGTTCCACGACGATTCTTTTGATGTCCACACATTTTGCAATGATGTCGGTTAGAATCGGTGAGAGCGCCTGGAAGGAAGTATGTGCTTGCAATTGTGCGAATAATTCGGCGTCTTTGATACAGCCATATTTGATAACTTCACCCATCCCGTCATGGATATATCTTTCTGGAAGAGAAGCCAGCACGGAGGGATCAATGAAAACCATTTTTGGCTGATAAAATGCGCCCACCAAGTTTTTTCCTTGAGGAAGATCCACCGCAACTTTGCCTCCAACAGAAGAATCCACTTGAGCCAGAAGAGAAGTGGGCATCTGGATGAAATGAACGCCGCGCAGGAAACTGGCCGCAGCGAAACCGGTCAGATCGCCGATGACTCCACCACCCAACGCGATGACGAGATCGCTACGTGTGATGCCAGCCTCCAACATAGCCGAATAAACGGTAGTCAATGTCTGAAAGTTCTTAGTAGTTTCTCCATGTGGCAAAATGAGTGAACTGCAGTTTGTGAAGGCAGAAAGTTGTTGTTTCAATTCGATGCCATAAAGTGGGAAAACGTGATCATCGGATATAAGGATGATTCGTTTGTCCGGAAATTGTTTTTGAATATAGGATGCTGCGTGCTTTAACAGATCCTTTTCGATATAGATAGGATAACTGTTGGCACCTAAATTTACATGAATCTCAACCATGATCTCTCCCTCGTATATGTTATGTGAAACGGAAACTTTCGCGGATTACTTTCATACTTTAAATGTTCTTGTGCTATCTGATTATTTAGGCATAAGTGATCTTGCGGCCGAGTGCACTGGAAATTTGAGTCATTTCCTTCATCAAATGGTCAAACTTGTCTGGTTTTAATGACTGGGCGCCGTCACAGAGTGCACATTCCGGATCGTTGTGTACTTCGATCATGAGTCCGTCTGCACCGGCAGCCACCGCTGCTTTGGCCATCGGTGGAACGAGCCACCATTTGCCGCCCGCATGACTTGGATCAATAATGACAGGAAGATGTGTCAACTTGTTTAGTACGGGGATACTTTGGAGATCCAACGTATTCCGAGTGTACGACTCAAATGTCCGAATTCCGCGTTCGCAGAGGATCACGTTTTCATTTCCATTTGCCATAATATATTCCGCGGACATAATCCATTCCTCGTATGTAGCATTGAGTCCTCGTTTCAAAAGAATTGGACGGTCAATTTGACCCAACTGTTTTAACAGGTCGAAATTCTGCATGTTGCGAGCGCCAATCTGAATCAAATCTACTTTTTCATTAAATATATCCAAATATTCTGAAGACATCAGTTCGGTGACGATCGGAATGCCGACTTCTTCTTTGACTTTGCATAAAATATCCAACCCTTCCAGTCCCATTCCCTGGAAAGAATAAGGACTGGTTCTTGGCTTAAATGCACCGCCGCGCAACAAATTTGCGCCAGACGCTTTGACGGAGCGGGCGATAGACAGAACTTGTTCATAAGATTCTACGGAACAAGGGCCTGCGATAAAGGCCATATTGCCATCGCCGATTTTTACGCCGGATACGTCAACAACTGTGTTTTCAGGATGAAACGCACGGTTGGCAAGTTTGTAAGGTTCCTGCACATGCATAACCTTATCTACGGAAGAATCGACTTCAAAGATTTTGGGATCAATGGTAGTGGTATCTCCAATACAGCCGATGATCGTCATTTCAGAACCTACTACGATGTGTGTGTCAAGTCCTCTTCTTTTTATTAGATTTTCTACACGCGAGATATTTTCCTGCGTGGTATGTGGTTTTAAAACAATAATCATAATCTGAAACCTCCAATTGTGTAGCGATATGATTTATTCGCGCTTTAAAGTTTTATCTATTTAAAGTGTAAAATCACGCATTATAATAACGTGATTCAAGAGATTTGTCAATACTTTTTAAAAAGTCTGACGAGTAGCCAACTTTGTTTTTAAATTTTGTATACGTATGTAGAAAAATTGAGGTATACTATTATATTATAAAAGTTTTTCTGGAAGATGCAAGATAAAAAGGGGTGTATTTCAAAAATGAATATTGTAAATAGCAAGCAAAAGCATCAAAAAATTCAAGTCCAGCTTGTGTGGGAAGGGTTGCTTATCGGTGTGGTGGCAGGTGGTGTGGTGGTTTTATATCGAATTGCGCTGGCGTATGATAAGGCCTGGCTTTCTGTTGTCTTAAACGCAGTAAGGGAAAATCCTGTATGGATAATCGGTTGGTTTTTCTTACTTTTCTTGCTTGCCCTCTTGACTGGATACCTCATGAAATGGGAGCCTCACATTTCTGGAAGTGGTCTTCCGCAACTGAAAGGGGAGTTACTTGGTGTATTGGATCAGGACTGGAAGAAGGTTTTGCCGGCAAAGTTTATTGGCGGGGTTCTGGCTTTAACCGGAGGTCTTTCGCTGGGGAGAGGTGGTCCATCCATGCAGTTGGGAGCAATGACTGGGAAAGGACTTTCCAGAATTCTGAAATGGGACAAAGAGACGGAGAAGCAGGTTTTAATCTGTGGGGCTAGCGCTGGTTTTGCGGCAGCTTTTCATGCTCCTTTGGCGGGCGTAATTTTTATAATGGAGGAGATACAAAAAGGCTTTTCTGTGATGAGTTTGATTCCTATGTTGGTATCGGCTGTTTCAGCGGATTGTATTTCGGTGTGCTTTTTGGGGAGGGAGCCGGTATTTCGTGTTGTAATTGAAGCGGCGCTTCCTAGAAACGAGTACTGGCTGCTTTTGCCTCTGGGAATTGTTTTAGGGGTCACGGGAGTTCTTTATCAGCGTTCTCTGATGGGCACAAAACGATTGTATCAAAAAGTGGAACGGATTGGAGAGAAGGGAAAAATGATGGTTGTCTTTATGACTGCGGGAATTTTGGGAATCTTCGTTCCAGAGGTCTTGGGAAGTGGCGGCATATTGCTTCAGAATCTGACAAATGGTAACATGGTGTTTGGTACGTTGCTATTTTTATTAGCGATGAAGTTTCTATTTACGATGCTAAGTGCTGCTTCCGGGGTGCCGGGAGGATTATTTCTACCACTTTTTGTGCTTGGAGCAATGCTTGGCAGTATATTTGCAGTATTTGGGGTTCGTTGTCTGGGGTTGGATTCAATCTACATAAACAATTTTATTTTTTTAGCGATTGCAGGATATTTTGCCGCGATTTTCAGAACGCCTGTCACAGGAATCATTTTAGTATGTGAAGCATTGGGTTCGTTTCAGTACATATTGGCGTTGGGGATCGTCTCTGTGGTATCTTATATAACTGCGAGACTGTTGCGGTCGGAGGCGATTGGTGAGAGTTTGCTAAAAGATCTGTTGGAGGGACAGAAGAAAAAATAGGCCCGTATATTTGCATGACAAAAGCAGAAAGTTATGGTATACTGCTTTGTAGAATATGCAAAGGAGCGCACAGGATGAAAAGAGTATTGTTAAAGCTCAGCGGAGAAGCTTTGGCCGGTGAGAAGAAAACCGGATTTGATGAGGTTACCTGCATTGGTGTAGCAAGGCAGGTAAAGCAGCTTGTGGACGATGGGATTCAAGTGGCGATTGTAACTGGCGGCGGGAATTTTTGGCGGGGACGTACCAGTGAGACGATTGATCGAACCAAGGCAGACCAGATTGGGATGTTGGCAACAGTGATGAATTGTATTTATGTGTCCGATATCTTCCGTTATGTCGGGATGAAGACAGAAGTGTATACACCATTTGTCTGCGGTGCATTTACGAAGTTATTTTCCAAAGATTCTGCGTTGGAAGCGCTGGAAGAGGGGAAAGTGATATTTTTTGCGGGTGGAACCGGACATCCTTATTTTTCTACGGATACAGGCGCCGTGCTGCGTGCGATTGAGATAGAAGCGGATGCGATGCTTCTGGCAAAGGCGATCGACGGTATATATGATAGTGATCCGAAGAAGAATCCTGCTGCCAAAAAATATAATGAAGTTACGATTGAAGAAGTGATTGACCGGAAGTTGGCTGCCGTGGATTTGACGGCGTCGATTCTGTGTTTGGAGAATCGACTTCCGATGCTCGTGTTTGGCCTGGATGCCGATAGCAGCATTGTGGATACCGTAAACGGTAATTTTACAGGAACGAAAGTAACGGTATAGCAATATAAGATAGAAAGAATTTGGAAAAAAGAAAACGATATAAAATGAAAATGCTGGGAGGTTTCATAATGGATGAGAAATTACAGGTTTATGAAGGAAAGATGACGAAAACACTGGACAATCTGAATGGAGAGCTTGCAACCATTCGTGCGGGGCGTGCCAATCCCAATGTTTTGAACAAGCTTACTGTGAATTATTACGGAGCGCCGACACCGATACAACAGGTAGCGAATGTTTCCGTGCCGGAGGCGAGAATGATTCAGATCCAGCCCTGGGAGAAGAATATGCTCAAAGAGATTGAGAAAGCGATTCAGATGTCGGACATTGGAATCAATCCGACCAACGATGGGAGTACGATTCGTCTTGTTTTTCCAGAGTTGACAGAAGAGCGAAGAAAAGAGTTAGCGAAAGACGTCAAGAAGAAAGGCGAGGGAGCCAAGGTCGCGATTCGTAATATTCGCAGGGATGGCAACGATGCATTTAAGAAGTTAAAGGGAAGCGAGATTTCAGAAGATTCCATCAAAGATCTGGAGAGCGAGCTTCAGAAATTGACAGATAAGTTCATTGAAAAGGTGGACAAGAGCGTAGAGAATAAGTCGAAAGAAATCATGACTGTATAAGAAAAAGAAATCAGAGGGGCTCGGTAATTGACGTGGCCTCTCTTTTCAAGTCTGGAATAGGGATTTATCAGACAGTTTTTGGGAAAGATAGCATATAAATGATGTAAGTGGAGGATAAAGAAATGAATGTACCTCAGCATGTGGCGATCATACTGGATGGGAATGGGCGCTGGGCGAAAGGAAAAGGAATGCCGAGAAATTATGGGCATGCGCAGGGGGCCAAGAATGTGGAACGTATCTGTGAGGACGCGTATCGACTGGGCATAAAGTACTTGACAGTCTATGCGTTTTCGACGGAGAACTGGGACCGTCCGAAAAGTGAGGTAGACGCACTGATGAAGCTGCTTCGAAACTATATGAAGACCTGTCTGAAAACGGCGGCCCAAAATGATATGAAAGTCCGTGTGATCGGAAATATTACTCGTTTGGACCAAGATATTCAAGATCGTATTTTGGAATTGCAGGAGGCCTCAAAGAATAATGGGGGATTAAACTTTCAGATCGCAATTAATTATGGAAGCAGGGACGAGATGATCCGGGCTATGCGAAAGATGGCGGCAGACTGTGTCAAGGGAAACTTTGTACCGGAAGATATTACGGAATCGTTGTATGAAAGTTATCTGGATACATGTGATATTCCTGACCCGGATCTTCTGATTCGAACCAGTGGGGAGCTGCGGTTGTCCAATTATCTTCTATGGCAGCTTGCTTATACAGAATTTTATTTTACGGATGTTCACTGGCCGGATTTCACAAAAGAAGAATTGGTCAAGGCGATTGAACAATATAATAGCAGAGACAGACGTTACGGAGGAGTAAAGGAGGAACGCAATGTTTAGAACGCGGTTACTCAGTGGAATACTATTAGTGATTATTGCACTTGTCACAGTGATCAGCGGTGGTAACTTGTTGTTTGCGACGATTCTGCTGATCAGCCTGATTGGAATGGGTGAGTTGTATCAGGTATTTGGGGTGCAGAAAAAGATGGCGGGTATCCTAGGATATGTGTTTGCAATCTTATATTATGTACTGCTATATTTGGATCAATATATCGGTGTTCTGCGCACGGTGGAAGTCTTTGGACAGATAAGTTGGTTTCAGCTTCTGAGTATGACGGCGGTGATCGTTCTGATGGCGGTATATGTATTCACATTTCCGAATTACCGCACAGAACAGATTCTGGCAGTCTTCTTTGGAATGTTCTATGTGGTAGTGATGTTATCCTACATTTTTCAGATTAGGATTCTGCCGGAGGGGCAGTTTAGTGTGTGGTTGGTATTCCTCTGTTCCTGGGGCTGTGACACATGTGCTTATTGTGTGGGTGTATTGTTTGGAAAGCATAAAATGGCGCCTGTTTTGAGTCCTAAGAAGTCCATAGAAGGAGCTGTGGGAGGAGTCGTTGGCGCTGCGCTTCTTGGTGCGATTTATGCGATGGCAATCAATCATTTTGGCGGGGCCAACGCGGATGCAGTGTCTTATGCGGTGATTTGTGCGGCCGGAGGTTTGATTTCTATGATTGGAGATCTGGCGGCGTCTGCAATTAAACGGAACCATGATATCAAAGACTATGGGAAATTGATTCCCGGTCATGGCGGAATTTTGGACCGGTTTGACAGTGTGATCTTTACGGCGCCGATCATTTATTATCTTGTAGTGTCACTGTGAAAGTATGAAAAACCTTTGCGGTAATCAAATTTTTTATGGAAAGTGGATGGTATTTGAATGGGAATTATTCTGGCAATTATTATATTTAGTTTCATAGTGATTTTTCATGAACTTGGACATTTTACGCTGGCAAAGCTAAATGGAATTCAGGTGGATGAATTCAGTCTTGGACTTGGACCAACGATCATTGGCAAAGAATTTCATGGAACGAAATTCAGTTTAAAACTTCTCCCCTTTGGCGGCGCCTGTATGATGGGGGAAGATGAGATGGAAGATCTTTCGGAAAACAGTTTTAATAATAAGTCTGTTTGGGCGAGGATTTCTGTGATAGCAGCGGGACCGGTGTTTAATTTTATTCTTGCTTTTCTGCTTTCCGTCATTATGGTGGCATGGATTGGGTATGACGAGCCGGTTCTGGGGGATGTGACGCAAGGGTATTCTGCAGAGCAGCAGGGAATACAGCCGGGAGATCGCATTGTGGAGATCAATGGGAAAAAGATTTATCTATGGCGGGAAATTTCTCTGTATAATGCGATGCATCAGGGGGAAACGGCAGAAATTGTATATGAGCGTGATGGAGAGGAACATCGTGTGACGTTGATTCCCAAGCAGGATGACAGCGGATATTATATGTATGGTTTCGTTTCTTCCGGTGCTCAGACGAAGGCTAATCTGCTCACTTCCGTGCAGTATGGGGCTTACACGGTGCGATATATGATTAACTATACGATAGACTGTCTGAAAATGCTTGTAGGCGGGCAGGTTGGAATCAAGGAAATGTCGGGACCCGTCGGTGTGGTTGACATGATGGATGATACGTATAAGGCATCAGCCTCAATGGGGGTTGGAACGATTATTCTAAACTTTATCAGCATTTCTATCTTACTTTCAGCGAATCTGGGAGTGATGAATCTGCTGCCGATACCGGCCTTGGATGGCGGTCGTCTGGTATTTCTTTTTATAGAAGCAATACGGAGAAAACGGATTCCGCCGGAAAAAGAGGGAATGGTACATTTTGCAGGTCTGGTTGCATTGATGTTGCTCATGGTGGTTGTGATGTACAACGATATATTGAAATTATTTTAAAAAAGATAGTCCCCGTAACAACTAACATGTAAAAGGGGACTATCTTTTTTGCTTAAATTAGTCAAGGGGACTGTCCCCATCATCTTCTCTCATCCGATATCCAACTCCAACTTCCGTAAAAAAGTATTGCGGTTGAGCGGGATTCGTTTCTGCTTTGCGGCGAATGTTGGCCATGTTTACACGCAGAATTTTGTTGTCATTGTCAGAGTAAGGGCCCCATACATTTTCCATGATGGAGGAGTAGGTCATGACTTTTCCGGAGTTTTGAGCCAGAAATGCTACAATCTTGTATTCAATCGGAGTCAAGTGCACGAGTTCCCCTCGTTTTGTCAATTGACGTTTTTCAAAGTCAAGAAGCAGATCTTGGCATTGATAGGGACGAATATACAGAGTGGAGGAGGAGTTCAATTTGTTGCTGTGGCGGATGGAGGTTCGAATTCTGGCCAGGAGCTCTGAGGTGCCGAAAGGTTTGGTGATATAATCGTCAGCGCCGAGATCCAGTGCTTTAACCTTCTCGCTTTCATTGCTGCGGGCAGAAATGACAATGATGGGGCAGCTTGTCCATTTTCTTACATTCTGGATAATGGTTTGTCCATCCATATCCGGCAGCCCAAGATCCAGTAGGATGACATCCGGGCAGATTGAATTGATGAGATGTAGTCCTTTCTTGCCGGTTTCTGCGGTCAACACCTTATAATTTTGTGTTTTTAAAATCTTGCTGACAAAAGCCAGGATATTTTTTTCATCTTCAATAAATAAAACGGTGATTTTTTGCGGCATATTAGGAGTCCTCCTCGCTTCCTTTCGGTAATGTAAATGAGAAAACAGCGCCTGTAGGATGGTTTTTTGCCATGATTTCCCCATTGTGTGCTTCGATGATTGTCTTACAGATGGATAGTCCAATCCCCATACCCTTATGTGAATCCGTGGAATCCGAGGAAGCATATGTGCCCTGGAATAGGTGATCCAATTGTGATTCATCCAAGCCATGTCCAAAATCTTTGACTTCGAAGGTGACGGTATCCATTTGCTCTGTGACGATAAGTTCTGTCGGTTGTGATGATCCGGAATGGGTGACCGCATTTTCCATTAGGTTGATGAGTACCTGTTCAATTAGAATGGCATCCATCGGAACCATCAGGAAGTTTACGGGTACGTGTACATGAATGACGGCATTTGGAAGTCGCTTTTGTAGCCGCAAGGTTGCCTCTGATACGACTTCTTCCACAACTTCGGGTATTTTTCGAACTTTGCTTGGATTGTCTTGAATTCGGGTGACACTCAGTAGATTTTCCACCATGTTTAGGAGCCAATTTGAGTCATTGTTGATGTTGGTAACGAGCTCTAGTTTCTCATCTTCACTCAGCATTGCTTTATTTTCCAGATAGGAGGAGGAAGCGCCGATAATACCGGTCAGAGGTGTGCGCAAATCATGTGATAC
The DNA here is from genome assembly GCA_022790755.1 of Hespellia sp. GTDB lineage: Bacteria > Bacillota > Clostridia > Lachnospirales > Lachnospiraceae > Mediterraneibacter_A. The sequence continues at coordinate 12,565 of JAAVXR010000076.1, forward strand.
GGCGCGGAGCAGATTGGCGCGAAGTTTTTCCCGTTCTGCTTCTTCGATTTTCCGTTCATGTTCTACGATAAACTCAGCCTGTTGTTTGATACGCGTCGTGCCAGCAGTGGTAATTATGGTAATTGTCAACATTCCCAGAAACGTAATCGGATATCCGGTCAACGAGAAATTCAACTGGAAATAAGGATAAGTAAAAAGAAAATTGACACAGATAACAGAAAACAGAGCGGCAAAAACGCCGTACCAATAACCGGCGGTATAACGGGCAATTAAAATCAGAGAAAGAATATAGGAAAGTGCAATATTGGCAGAATTTTCCGGTATGAAATGGAAGAAGAGAAAGGCCAGAGCAGTTGCGGTTGCTAGAAAGAAAATTGTGATTAGAAAGTTTTTATAGATTAAGTGTCTCATTATTGTCATCCTGCATCAATATATCTTGAGAGTATTCAGAAAAGGAAGGGTTACAATCAAACTTGTGTCCTCAATTTCTTAGAATAAAAATAGCATAATTATAGTGGGAAGTAAAGGGATTTATATGGAAAGAAGGGGCATCTTGTACTTTGGAATTAGGCGGCTATCTGCCGCCTTTACCCCAATATATCAGGTGAGTTCTGCGATTCGGGATACTCCCACATAGATTTCTGAGATTTTATACCAAGTGGAATAATCTGTGATTCCGGTTTGTGGAAGGCCGAAAACACTCTGGAATATGCGAACTGCATTTGTGGTTGCAGGTCCATAGATTCCATCGACACTGATTTTGGGAATCGCGGGATAAGCGTTAGAGATGGTATTCAACTGTTCTTGGAGCTGACTGACTTTTTGTCCTCTGGAGCCGTTTTCCAGAAGATAACCGGGCCAGGAAGACGGAATTCCGGAGATTTCTTCTGCCGTGTTGATGTACATATCGTCTCCGTAATAATATCGGAGAATTTCGATGGCGCTGTAGCCTTGATCACCTAAACTTTTGGATCCCCATTGCTGCATCCAGTTGGGGCAGCTCACCCGACGACCGTCACAATATTGTGTTAGAATAGGTTGGCGGACATTGGGGCGGGAGAGATAATTGGAAAACAGTTCGTCTACGATAAGAGAGATGGTATCGTAAATGTTTCGTTCCGGTATCCATTTGTGATCAAAAGCGGTGGAGGAGGTGATGGTAAAATCATAGCCTCTGTTTCGATACCATTCCGTATACACGCGATTGAGCGTAAATGACATAATCGCAAGAACATTGGCGCGTATTGTGCTTGCGGGCCAGGTTGCATAGATTTCGCTGGATGCAACGTTTTTGATATAGTCTTTGTAGCGGACATAGTAGTTTGTGGCGGTAGTGTCACGGGGAGAGCCGTCGTGGACTACGATATATTCCGGAATTACAACACGACTCAAAACAATTTCACCAGATTCGTTTGTGGGTTTGATCTCGGCTTCCGCAATTTTGGGAGGATATTCCCCATACAATGTATGTGCGGGAATGACAAAAGTTTCGGCAGGTTCCTGTGGTTCATCCAGAGGGCGCATCTGGACGTTCTGGATTGCCATCACATCTGGCAAGATTTCAGCTCCTGATATATTGACGCTTTCAAATCCCGGTGCGCTTATCTCAAAGGTGTATTCAGAATAGGGCTGTTCTTCGATGGAGGGGTTGAGACTGTACTCCAGAGGTGGTGCAGGCAAATCAATGGTTTCTGTCTGTCCAGAAGAATTTGTGGTGAGTTGCTCCAACGTTTCTCCTGGAATTCCGGTGTAGGAAATGTTGATGGTGGCGTTCTCAATTGGCACGGAAGTGATTTGAGAAACCACGTTGAGTTGCAACTGTCCCTGGTAAGTACTATTTTCCTGCATGGCTTTTAGCATAATGAAAAAATTTCCTTTATAAAAGCTATTTCTATCAATATATGCAATATGATACTGGTATTTGACATGTGAATTCTAAATGAAAAATCTTCATATTATGGTACGAAACGTGGTAATATAATTAGAGTCAGAGTATTAAAAGATACTTTTGAAAATTTGTTGCCTTGGTGTAGTTTGAGGAGATTATATGCGTAAAAAGAAACGTAAAAACAGAGGATGTTTTCCATTTCTAGTACTTTTGGTAGGTTTGAGTGTTTTGATTTGGAAATATCGCGGGATTCTCAATACTCCGGTGGAAACGATTCTATGGACGATGCGGACGGACCATGAGAGCATGAATCTACAGGAGTTGATGGAAGAGCGGAAGGAAGTGGACGAGAGTGAGGTCCAGAGCAAATTCTATTACAGTCAAATGGAGGATGAAGGAAAACTGATATATCGTGAGCTCTTGTGGGGGCTGCGGGAGGGAGCATCTGATATTTTTATTCATTCTGGAGATGCAGGATTGATCAGTGAGACGTTGGACGGTGTGCTTGCGGACAATCCGGATCTCTTTTGGATGGATGGAAGCGGCGAAATCTTGAGTCGAGAGAATTCATCGGTCTATTCTCCCAATTATAATTGTACGGCGGAAGAACGTTCCAGAAAGCAGGGTGAGATTGACCAGGCAGCTTCTGAATGTCTCGGCGGACTCCCGGACGGTGCATCCGAGTATGATAGGCTGAAATATATTTATGATTATATCGTAAATACGACAGATTATAATACCAGCGCGAAAGACAGTCAGAATATCTATAGTGCGTTGGTAAACCGGGAATCGGTCTGTGCTGGATATTCAAAAATGTTGCAGTATCTTCTGGAAAAGTTGGGAATGGAGTGTATTTATGTCATGGGAACAGCAGGCAATCAGGAGTCCCATGCTTGGAATATTGTGAAATGTGAAGGTTCTTATTATCAGGTGGATGTTACATGGGGAGATCCGGTGTTTATGGCAGCGGAAGGAGAAGAAATTCCTCCGGAGCTAACCATAGATTATGATTATCTGTGTTGTACGGACGAGGAAATCCGCAGAAATCACGCGCCGGACACACGGTATGATTATCCAGCATGTACAGCGGTGGACTGCAATTATTATCGGCGAAATGGTCTTTACTATGAGGAATATGATGAACAAGTTTTTTGGCAGGCGATGAATGATTCCATTTCCAAGGGGGAGAGTCAGACCGTATTCAAGTTTGCGGATGCAGGACTTTATCGTCAGGCGGAAACGGTTATCATGGACGATATGATTGTCAGGGCGGCCTCCAATCTGGCGGAGATATACGGACTGGAAAAAGTTCGTTATGCGTACACGGCAAATGAGCAGATGAATAAGATTGTGTTATTATGGAATTATGAGTGATAGATGTTCTTGAAAAATGATACAGGATAAGGTATACTTTAACGGATGTAGTCCGCCCGCTCATATGGGTATGAGTTACGGGATGCCATTTTTGGCGTAATGATTTGAACGTTTGAGAACGAGGGCGCTCTGGAAGAAAGACTCCAAAGCGCCTTTGCTATACCATCCAAATGATGAAAAACAAAGGGAAAAGGTGACAAGATGAAAGCGTTTCTGATATTGGAAGACGGCACTGTATTTGAGGGAACCAGCATCGGTTCTCGAAAGGAAATAATAAGTGAAATTGTATTTAATACCTCTATGACAGGTTATCTTGAAGTGCTTACGGACCCGTCCTATGCTGGACAGGCTGTAGTAATGACGTATCCTCTGATTGGCAATTATGGAGTTACCCCGGATATGGAATCAAGAAGAGCATGGCCGGATGGATATATTGTCAGGGAGTTGTCCCGTATGCCGAGTAATTTTCGCTGTGAAGGGAGTCTCCAGGATTTTCTGAAAGCGCAGGACGTACCGGGTATTGCTGGGATTGATACCCGCGCTTTGACAAAGATTCTTCGTGAGAAGGGGACAATGAACGGGATGATTACCACCAATGAAGCATTTGATATAAAGGAAGTTCTTCCTCGGTTGAAATCATATCAGATGGGGGATGTGGTTTCCCGTGCAACTTGTCAGGAGACATATGTATTGAAAGGTTCCGGGAAGAGAATAGCACTTCTAGATCTGGGCGCTAAGAGAAATATTGCGAAATCTTTGCATGCGCGGGGATGTGAGGTGACGGTTTATCCGGCGCACACGGCGGCGGAGGAGATCATCGCGTCCAAGCCGGATGGAATCATGTTGTCCAATGGTCCGGGAGATCCGGCGGACTGTAAGGCTATTATCAAAGAGATTCGCAAACTTTACGAGACGGATATTCCAATTTTTGCCATTTGTCTGGGGCATCAGTTGATGGCTCTGGCCATGGGGGCGTCGACGTATAAGCTTAAATATGGACACCGGGGAGGCAACCACCCGGTCAAAGATCTGCAAACAAACCGTGTTTATATTTCCTCACAGAATCATGGATACGTGGTGGATGACGCGAGTGTTTCACCGAAAACGGCAGTTCCAGCGTTTGTCAATGTAAATGATGGGACGAACGAGGGGCTGAGCTATGTCGGGAAGAATATCTTTACCGTTCAGTTTCACCCGGAAGCGTGTCCGGGACCGCAGGATTCGGGATACTTATTTGACAGATTTTTGGAAATGATGGAGGGATAAAAGTATGCCAAGAGATAACACGATCAGGAAAGTATTAGTGATAGGTTCCGGTCCCATTGTAATCGGTCAGGCTGCGGAGTTTGATTATGCGGGTACACAGGCCTGCCGTTCTCTGAAGGAAGAGGGGCTGGAGGTAGTACTTTTGAACTCGAATCCTGCGACGATTATGACAGATAAAGATATTGCGGACCGCGTATATATCGAACCATTGACGGTGGAAGTGGTGGAACAATTGATTCTGAAAGAGCAGCCGGATAGTGTGCTTCCAACGCTTGGTGGACAGGCTGGTTTGAATCTGGCGATGGAGCTGGAGGAGGCTGGATTTCTGAAAGAGCATCACGTCCGTCTGATCGGGACGACCTCCGAGACGATTCGTAAAGCGGAAGACCGTCTGGAATTCAAGGCGACTATGGAAAAGATCGGCGAGCCGGTGGCGGCCTCCCTGGTGGTGGAGAACGTGGAAGACGGTGTCGCATTTGCCAAGAAGATCGGATATCCGGTAGTGCTTCGGCCGGCTTATACGCTGGGAGGAAGCGGCGGCGGTATCGCGCATAATGTGCAGGAACTGGAAGAAATTCTAAAAAATGGTCTGCGCCTTTCCCGTGTAGGGCAGGTGTTGGTGGAACGTTGTATCGCAGGTTGGAAAGAGATTGAGTACGAGGTGATGCGCGATAGTAGGGGCAACTGTATCACCGTCTGCAATATGGAGAATATCGACCCGGTCGGTGTGCATACAGGGGATAGCATCGTAGTTGCGCCTTCCCAGACATTGGGGGATAAAGAATACCAGATGCTGCGTACATCCGCGTTGAATATTATCAGTGAATTGAATATTACCGGTGGATGTAACGTGCAGTATGCGCTGCATCCTCGGACATTTGAGTACTGTGTGATAGAGGTGAATCCGCGTGTGAGCCGTTCTTCTGCGCTGGCGTCCAAAGCAACGGGGTATCCGATTGCAAAGGTGGCGGCCAAGATTGCACTGGGCTATACGTTGGATGAGATCAAGAATGCAGTGACGCAGATGACTTATGCCAGCTTTGAACCGATGTTGGATTATTGTGTAGTGAAGATTCCGAGGCTTCCGTTCGATAAGTTTATCAGCGCCAAGCGGACGTTGACGACGCAGATGAAGGCCACGGGAGAGGTCATGAGTATCTGTGACAATTTTGAGGGTGCTCTGATGAAAGCAATTCGGTCTCTGGAACAGCATGTGGACAGTCTGATGTCCTATGATTTCTCTGGTTATTCCAGGGAAGAATTGTTGGAAGAACTGGAAGTTGTGGATGATAGAAGAATCTGGAAGATTGCGGAGGCCATCCGCAAAGGGATTACTTACGATGAGATCTATGATATCACATTGATTGATAAATGGTTTATCGACAAAATCGCGATCCTGGTGGAAATGGAACAAACATTGAAGACGCGTACGCTGACCCCGGCTATTTTGAAGGAAGCAAAGCGCATGGAATTCCCGGATCAGGTCATCGCAGAACTTACGGGCAAAACAGAACGGGAGATTCACGATCTGCGCCATGCAAATGGGATTGTAGCCGCCTATAAGATGGTGGATACCTGTGCAGCAGAATTTGCGGCGGCCACCCCATATTATTATTCGGTGTTTGGCAGTGAAAATGAAGTGGAACAGACGCATGCGAAGAAGAAGGTGTTGGTGCTTGGTTCCGGGCCGATTCGTATCGGTCAGGGCATTGAATTTGACTTCTGCTCCGTGCACTGTACTTGGGCGTTTTCCAAAGAGGGTTATGAGACGATCATCGTCAATAATAATCCGGAAACGGTCAGCACGGATTTTGACATTGCGGATAAGCTATATTTTGAGCCGTTGACTCCGGAAGATGTGGAGAGCATTGTGGATCTGGAGAAACCGGACGGAGCAGTCGTACAGTTTGGAGGGCAGACCGCGATTAAACTGACGGAAAGTTTGATGAAAATGGGCGTTCCGATTCTGGGCACCTCTGCAGAAAATGTAGATGCTGCAGAGGATCGGGAGTTGTTCGACGAGATCTTGGAGAAATGCGGGATTCCGCGGCCGACCGGCGGGACGGTATTTACCGCGGAGGAAGCGAAAGAAGTGGCGAACAGTCTGGGATATCCGGTGCTGGTGAGACCTTCTTATGTGTTAGGCGGTCAGGGAATGCAGATCGCGATCAATGACCATGATATCGACGAGTTTATTGGGATTATCAATCGAATCGCGCAGGATCATCCGATTTTGGTGGATAAATATTTGCAGGGAAAAGAAATCGAGGTGGATGCCGTCTGCGATGGAGAAGATATTCTGATTCCTGGTATTATGGAACATATTGAGCGCGCCGGAATCCATTCCGGGGACAGTATCTCCGTCTATCCGGCGCAGAGTCTGTCGGAGCAAGTCAAAGCGACAATCGAGGATTATACCAGGAAGCTGGCACAGTCTTTGCATGTCATTGGCTTGATCAATATTCAGTTTATCGTTTGCGGAGAGGAAGTGTATGTCATCGAGGTGAATCCGCGCTCCAGCCGTACGGTCCCGTATATCAGCAAAGTAACGGGAATTCCGATTGTCCCGTTGGCGACGAAAGTGATTACAGGCCAAAAGATTCGGGAACTCGGCTACACACCGGGACTGCAGAAAGAAGCGGCTTACATTGCGGTCAAGATGCCGGTATTTTCTTTTGAGAAGATTCGGGGCGCGGATATCAGCCTGGGACCGGAGATGAAATCGACCGGAGAATGTCTTGGAATTGCAGAGACTTTTAACGAGGCGCTTTACAAGGCATTTCTCGGGGCGGGAATCAATCTGCCGAAATATCATAATATGATTATGACGGTGCGCGACGAAGATAAAGAGGAGGTCGTGGAGATTGGACGAAGATTTGAAGCGTTGGGATATCGAATCTTTGCGACAAAAGGCACGGCGGAGGCGTTGCAGGCCGGTGGAGTGAAAGCGAATGTGGTGAAAAAGATTGAGCAGGAATCGCCGAATCTCTTGGATCTGATACTGGGGCACCGGATTGATCTTGTAATTGACACGCCACCGCAGGGTGCCGATCGTGCAAGAGATGGTTTTCTGATTCGAAGAAATGCGATTGAGACAGGAGTCAATGTGTTGACAGCTATGGATACGGCAAAGGCGCTTGTCACCAGTCTTGAAAATACAGATATTCGGAAATTGACTTTGATTGATATTGCAAAAGTAGGAAATGTATAAGATATTAATAGTAGAAGATGATGCAACGATTGCGAAAACGATCGAGGTACATTTATCAAAATGGGACTATGATGTGCGTTGCGTGGAAGATTTCAAAAACGTGCAGGAAGAGTTTATTGCATTTGAGCCACAGCTTGTACTGATGGATATTATTTTGCCGTTTTATAATGGATTTCACTGGTGCACACAGATTCGAAATGTCTCTAAAGTGCCGATTATTTTTCTTTCTTCGGCGAATGATAACATGAATATTGTGATGGCCATGAACATGGGCGGGGATGATTTTATTGAGAAACCGTTTGACCTGAACGTGCTGACGGCAAAGATTCAGGCACTGCTGCGCAGAGCCTATTCTTTCCAGGGACAGATGCATATTTTGGAGTATAAAGGGGTTATTCTGAACCTAAATGACGCTGTGGTATCTTATCAGGATACGTCTTTGGAACTGGCGCGCAATGATTTCAAAATATTGCAGATGTTGATGGAGAACGCAGGGAAAATTGTTCGACGGGAAGACCTCATGGAAAGACTTTGGGAAAGCGATGCATTTGTGGATGATAATACATTGACAGTGAACGTGACAAGGCTGCGAAGAAAGTTGGAAGAAATCGGAATCAGCGATTATATTACAACTAAAAAAGGGATTGGATACTGGATCGTATGAGAAAATATGCTGTATCTTATTTGTTTCGGAGAAGAAAAGTCATTGAAGGATTTCTATTATTTCTGGTGATTTTTCGCTTGGTTTTCTGGCTGTATGGAGTGGAGGAAGACGCCGTATCCTATGCATTTTTGTTGTTTATGGCCACTTGGATTATATTCGGTGGAATTGATTTTGGAATGTGTTATCGGCGATATCTGCGGATTCGGGAAATGTCAGATGCGGTTTCGGTAGAGTTAAAGGAAATGCCGGTTCCTAAAAGTCTTGAAGAGCAGTGTTATCAAGAGACGATCAGGAAACTTTTTGAACAAAACGTCGTGTTGAAGTCAGATATGCTGGCGGAACGAAAAGAGATGCTGGATTATTACAGTCTCTGGGCGCATCAGATCAAAACGCCGATTTCAGCTATGCGTTTGTTATTACAGTCCTCGGAATTGGCAGAATCGGAGGAAATGCCTTTGATTCGTCGTATGAGGATTGAGTTGTTTAAGACAGAGCAATATGTGGAAATGGTTTTGTCCTATCTGCGTATGGAAGACATTTCTTCGGATCTTGTACTGAGGTGGTATTCCATAGATGAGATTGTGCGTCAGGCAATCAAAAAATATTCGCAGATGTTTATTTTACAGAAAATACAGTTGCATTATCAGCCGTTGGAAGAAATGGTCTTGACGGATGAAAAATGGCTACTGCTGGTGTTGGAGCAGGTTTTGTCAAACGCGTTGAAATATACACAGAGGACGTCCCGTATGGAGTCTTCGCGGAACGGTTCGGCAGAAGCCGGCCGGAGCATGTTCGGCAGTACGGAACCGTCAGAGACAGGCGAGGTTCCGATGGGGACAGGTAGTATTGCTATTTATATGGATGAAAAGGAACCGAAGACGCTTGTTGTGGAGGATACGGGAATTGGGATCTATGCGGAGGATCTTCCGCGAGTTTTTGAAAAAGGATTTACCGGGTATAATGGGCGCCAGGACAAGAAGTCTACGGGAATCGGGTTGTATTTGTGTAAGGAAATATGCCGGAAACTGGGACATAGTATCCGTATCACATCTGAGGCGGGCGTCGGGACAAAAGTTTTTTTGAATTTAGACAGAGAGGAAATTTGTGTGGAATAAGGTTGTCCGTCTCGGAAGATCATGGTAAAATAAAAGATAGGCAATTAAATGTAAAGGGAGGTAAGAGAAGTGAAACGAAAATTACGGGTGTGTATAGCGGCCATGCTGGTGAGCAGTATGTGTGTGACGGGTCAGATTGCAGTGCTGGCGGAGGATGTGCCGGATGCCGATGTGGAAACCGTAGATTTGCAGGAAGATGTGGATACGGTGTTAGATGAGACAGATGTCGACGATGCGCAGACAGATGCAGAAGGCGTGGAAGCAAATGAAACGGATGTTCAAGAAGAGATCGAGCAGGAAGCGCAGATGGCAGAAGGTTTGGATATTCAGGCAGAGCAGGAGTCTGCTGAAATGCCGGAACCGCTTATAGCGGATGGAATTGATACATATGCGTCAGAAGACGATGGCATGATGGATGTATATGCGGCGCCGTTTTATTGTACCAGTGAAGAGTGGGAAGTCCTTCGTCTGGTGAATAAAGAGAGAATGCAAAAGGGGTTGAACCCACTTTCTACTTATGAAAAACTGCAGGATGTATGTGATGTGAGAGCTGAGGAATTGGTGACAAAGTTTGACCATACGCGTCCAAACGGTTCGGATTTCTCTACTGTCTTGAAAGAGGGTGGAATTTCGTACAATGCGGCGGGAGAAAATATAGCGGCAGGTTATGCAACCCCCAATGATGTGATGAGTGGATGGATGAACAGTCCTGGACACCGCGCCAATATTTTGGGATCGCAATGGACGCATATTGGTGTTGGATATAAAGCGGTTAATAAAGATTATCGCTATTATTGGGTACAGGTGTTTACCGGATACTGTAAGCCGACGAAAATTACAGTGCAGGATCTTCAGGAGTCCGATGTGTTGACATTGCCTTATGGAGCGTCTCTGGATAGCTTAGGTCTGACATTGGAATTGGCCTGTGAGCATGGCAACAGCTATCTTCCGCTGACGGCTGAGATGTGCAAAGGGTTTGATCCTTCCAAAACCGGAACAGAGCAGACGATAACAGTGTCTTATGCGAACAGTGACGTCGCATTGGAGACGACGTTCAAGGTGAAGGTTGACACCACAGTGTCTTATCGAACGCATGTGCAATCTCACGGTTGGAAAGACTGGGTACAAAACGGTGCCATGAGCGGTACGACGGGAGAAGCAAAACGTTTGGAAGCGATTAAAATTAAAATAGAAGGCCAGGGAGACTTGAGCGGAAAAGTTGAGTACCGCACGCATATACAGTCGATCGGCTGGAAAGAATGGGTAGAGAGCGGCGGATTGAGCGGAACAGAAGGAAAGGCAAAACGTCTGGAGGCCATTCAGATTCGTTTGACTGAACAACTGGCGGAGAAGTATGACATCTATTATCGTGTACATGCGCAGACGTTCGGCTGGATGGGCTGGGCGAAGAATGGCGCTTACGCCGGAACAGCAGGGTATGCGAAACGTCTGGAAGGAATTGAGATCCGTCTGGTAGAAAAAGGCGAGAAAGCTCCGACCAGTGACAATGAGAATACAGCGGAAGCATATAAGCACCCGATGCTGCAGTATCAGACACATGTGCAGACGCATGGATGGCAGAGCTGGGCGAAAGATGGAGAGATGAGCGGAACAGAAGGCCAGGCGAAGCGTCTGGAGGGTATCCACATCCAATTGTGTAATCAGGAGTATGAGGGAGATATTCAATATCGCACGCATGTACAGACCGATGGTTGGGAAGATGAATGGAAGAAAAACGGCGATATGAGCGGAACGGAAGGCCAGGCAAAGCGTCTGGAAGCCATTCAGATCAAATTGACCGGAGAAATGGCAGAGAAGTATGATGTGTATTATCAGGTACATGCACAGACGTTCGGCTGGATGGGCTGGGCGAAGAATGGTGATTCTGCCGGAACAGCGGGCTATGCGAAACGTCTGGAAGGAATCCGGATTCAGATTGTTCCGAAGAACGGACCGGCTCCGGGAAGTACGGAGAATGCGTTTAAAGATAAGGGTAGTGTGATGTAAACGGTGTTAAAGAATGTAGATATTTCGGGCGGCAGATTGGCCGCCCGATTTTCGTGTGTTCTTTGTATCGCGTACGTGCCTCTTCATGATGCTGCAGATGGATTCCATCTTCGTATTTTTGGAAGATATTACGAAAGTATCTATTATAATGAAGAAAATTGTATGGCTTCGATTCTTAGTTTTTGTTCTACAGTTCCGAGCGTAGCCTTCCCATCAGCCTTTGTCCAGTTCGTCCAACCGCTTCCCTGAATATGTACTCGATATTCAAAATTTCCTTTTAATCGGATACATTCTAATCTCTTTGCTTCGCCAATCGTTCCGATCACAGTATTTTTATTGATCTTACCATAATCGATCCAGCCTTGACTCTGTATATGTGCTTGCACCGTAATTTCTTCTTGTAGCGGATCTATTTTCAGTGCCTCCAGTCGGAGTTTCTTCCCAGTTAATCCAGCGATTTCCCCATCTGGTTTCCACCCAAGCCAGCCCTCGGTTTGCATGTGAGCGTTGACAAAGAATTTTACAATTCGAATTTCAATTGCCTCAATTTGAAGTGCCTTTCCTTTTTCGCCGGCCCATTCTCCGTTTGTTTTCCAGGAAGACCAGCCGATACGTTTCTGATGTACGCGGTATCGGTAAATGGTTTCACTGCTGTCAATTTTTATGGCTTCGATTCGCTTCTTCTGATTAGTTGTTCCGATTATGGTATCTTTTGTGATGTTTTTGTATGTTTTATCTCCGTCGGATTTGATATGTATGGTGACATCTGTCTTACTGCGAGGCTGAATCTTGATAGCTTCAATTCGCCTGTTTTGATTGATAGAACCAATCATGTCACCATCTGACTGCCAGTTTCCCCATCCGATACCACGCATATGCGCTTGATAAGAGACGTGTCCGAGGTGATCTGTCTTTGATTGAAAAGTTCCGCCGGTTCGAAGTTCACCGTCAGAATCGAAAGTCTTTGGAGTATCTGTGTAATCAATATCACATAGTTTCAGGAGATGCGTAAACCGATTTTGGCTTAGATTTGCGATGCGAACACCGTAGGCGGAACCATCTGCGGCGATGTACTGATTGTTTCCGAGATAAATACCGATATGTCCTTTCATCCAGACGGCCCATCCGATGTGAGAGTTGTTTCTTTGGGAGATGGAAAGTCTTTGGATGGCGGTGTCATAATAGTTTTGAGATCCTCTTATGATACCGGTATACCAGGAAATGAGACCTGAGCAGTCTACACATACTTTGCCGGCTTTTGAATCGTCAGAATTCCATACGCAGCTTGTACCATACATGTTTCTGAGTTGGCGGATCTGGTTGAGTGACATGACGGCGCCTTTGGCGCCGTATACGTAGGGGGTTCCTATTTTGCTTTTTGCAAAATTGATTAGTCCTTGTTTTGTTTTTGACATTGTGTGGGCCTCCTGTAAAAGGATTTTCTTTTTGGTGTTTGTGCTTTATTGATGTTGAATGGAATTTGGGGTTTGAAAAAGAGTTGACAAAAAGACTTGTTTGTTGAGTGTTAATAAATATGGATGAAACGGTTTAGTCTAGCTGGGATAAATTTTGAAGAGAATGGTGTCGGCAAAAAGTATTCTTGAGGAAACTATTTCATTTTAACAAAAAATTGCTTTTTAAATGTATTGCTAGAAGATAATATAGAGTTTGGTGGAAAATTATGTTGAAATTTGTACATAAGGATAAAAAAGCAATCGTATAGTTTAGTTCTCTTAAAATGTAAATATACTGGCAGTTGGATCGTTTTAATCATTTTCGCGAAAGAATCAAAATAGGCAATGATATTTATACTATGAAGACAAGTCCTGGTTGTATAGCGCATGGGTTATTGTACATTGGATGGTAGATGTAATTAAAAAACAACCATCCAGCTTGTCCAGGCTGCTGGATTTCCCATGTAGAATCTTATAGCTAAACAGGGTAAACCGCTAC
>JAAVXR010000077.1 GCA_022790755.1 Hespellia sp.
GCTGCCATCTCGCCTGCTTTTACAGACTCTTTCGCATTCGCTACCGCATCTGTTCCTACTACCATTACTTGATCCTGTTTCCCTGCATTTACTACTGCCTCGTATACTCCAAGTGCCATCGTATCGTTACAGCAATAGAATGCTTTCAGATCTGGATTGGACTGCATAATGTTCGTTGCTACGTCGATCGAGGTCAGTCTGTCCCAATCTCCTGGCTGGCTCGCTACCACTTCGATTCCATCCTGGCTCTCAAAGTACTCGGTTGCTCCCTGTGTACGATTGTTGGAGGTTACATTTCCTGCGGTTCCTTCGATGATCGCTACCTGTCCCTCGCCGATCTGTTCGCAGATGAACTCTGCTCCCTTCTGGCCTACGATAATATTATCTGTCGTGTAGATTCCTACCATGTTTCCGCCGCCTTCCTGTACGGCTTCTGCATCAATCGCTTCATCTACGTTGACTACCGGGATTCCTGCCTCACACGCTTTGATGACACCCTCTACCAGGTTGGATGCGGAAAGCGGTGCTGCACAGATGGCATCGTAATCTTTGGAAATGATGTTTTCCATCTGCTCTAACTGTCCCTGAATATTATCTTCGGATTCTGCACAGTATACATCTACTGTCACATCATCATGCTCTTCTGCCCACTCTTCGATTCCGGCCTTCATAGATGACCAGTATTCATTGGACTCTGGTTTCAGCAGCACTGCGATATTCACTCCATCTGCACTGTCCCCGCTGTCTTCTTTCTTTGCATCGCTTCCTGCATCGCTGCTTCCTGATCCAGATCCGCTGCCACAAGCTGCCAGACTCACGGTCATCATTGCTGCCATCAGCACTGCCAATAATCTCTTTTTCATTCTTGTTCCTCCTTTAAACATGAAAATTTATTTAATGAAAGCACGTAGCCTTTCATCCTCAGTAACACAATCAATAAATTCCACTTCTATATGGAATTCTCTGGTCTCTCCAGCCTTGATATACTGAAGTCCACCTTCTTCTTTTGCCCGAATCCTTCCGCCGACATGTGCAGTTCCTGGCTCCAGTCCCAGCGCATAGTCTCCTGCACGCGGACTATTCCATTGATTCAAAATTGGAAGCTCCTGCGGATTGAACTTAAAGCACACCGCTTTTTTCAGCTCCTCATTGTGCAAAAGTGCATAACCTTCCGTCGCCGCTTTATCTTTCATCGTTTTAAAGAAAACTTTTTCTTCGTATCCCACGATCGGATCTGAGAATTGATCACAATCTTGAAGACCAGTCGCCGAATGTTCATCACGCGCCGTAATTTCATCAAAATTAGAATAGATCTTACAACTTCCATTCAGCATCGGATATCCAAGATTGAAATGATACAAAAGCATCAATGGTGAATCTTCAAATCCATGGTTCTCCACCTTATCATGAATCCAGAATTTGTTTTCTTTCGAGTTCATACGGATATCTCTTTGAATCTCCAGGTTCGGTCCAAACAAATACCCTTCCCTTGCATGTCCATTCAGAATCATCCATGCAACGTCGCCTTCCCACTCAATCCGGGAAGAAGCATGTTCCACCGGCGTATTTGAAATCACGCCATGGAGTCCATTGGCCTGTCCATCTTCCACACCCGGCGTTCCCATATAGGTAAGACCACATGTGGTCAGGAATCCAGCTTCAAAGTTCCGAAGAAATCCTCTGGTTCCTTCTTCCTGAAAAAACTCAGGCGCACAGATTCCCGTTTTGGAAACAAAGCCAACATTCTTTCCCTGAAAGGTAAGTCTTGGAATTGCAAAACATTTATCCGCCAGCACCGTCATCTCAAGGCCACAGCCATTATTTACAACATATGCCTTCGTGTCCTTTGCCTTTCCGCCCTGTAAAACACATTCCTGTATTCCAAAAACCTGCGACAGATCGCCACAATAAGCTTCTAATTCACGTTTGGATAACTTCTTCATCTCAACTGCCCCATTCCAGTATTAATCATGTTTAATAAAATCAAATTTTGTATATTTCGGATAATCAGCAAACATCAGATATTTTGCTGGAACATCTTCCTCCATCGTCGGGATTCTCTCGCCTGCCGTATGGAAACGATTATCAATCGTATCATCATTCGTCGTAGACACTTCAAACAGTACAACGTCTCCAGTTCCCGGAACTCCCTGCCACATATGATATTGTCCTGGTCTCAAAGTGATACTCTGTCCTGGCTTACAGATCACCTTTCCACCAGCCGGTACTGTCACTGCTTTTCCGTCAATCTTTACAACAACCGGAGTGTCTGCAAACTGTCCCTGCTTGCCGCTTCTTCCGCCTTCCACATCCGCAAAATCTTCTTCTGTTGAATTATATAAAGTTACTTCCAGATCGCCGCCGCCTCTGTTAATGATATCTTCCATCTTACTCCAGTGATAGTGATACGGCAAAATCTGTCCGTCATTTACAAGCAATAACTTCTCAGCATACGGCTTCGGATATTTATCTTTCGCATAGAAATTTCCATTACGGAATGTAAAAATCGTCAGTCCAATCTTGTCAAAATCGCCACTGCCAAAATCTGTGATATCCCATCCGAGCATATTTTCAACCAGCTCAATCTCGTCCTCCTGGAGATTTTTCCACTCTTCCGGTCCATAGAATGCAAATGGCGGAAGCGGATATCCAACCTTCTTCATCACATCAATGGCATGCTGAATAATTTCGTTCGCTTTTGATCGTTTCATCTTTTTCATCCTCCAATCCAACTTTTCTTTACATCTTCTACTGAAAAATATGTAAAGAATCCTGTTTCCTATTAGGTAGTCTCATTATAATAGAAAAACGTTTTTCTGTCAATACATCTAAATTGAACAAAAACATCCCATTCTTTTTATGCACAATATACATATCTTTCCACTATTTCTTGTGCCGGGCATTGATTTTTCCCCCACTTTCTTCTACAATACTATTCAGAAAGTTCATGCAGTCTGTCAATAAAAAGCGAACGGGTGAAAGAAACACATTTCATCCATACTTGTTTGTGCTGTGAAACGTGCACAGAATGGAGGAAAACATGATTACAATAAAAGATGTGGCAAGAAAAGCAGGCGTCTCTATTTCTACCGTTTCCCATGTGATAAACGGCACAAAGCATGTAAACGAAGACACCGCAGCAAAAGTCCGAAAAGCCATTGATGAACTGAATTACAAAACAAACGTATTTGCAAAAAACCTAAAGAGCCAGAGAACACGTCGTATCGGCGTTGTCGTACTGGATATGTGCGGATTGTTTTTTCCATATGTAACCAGGAAAATATTTGATATTGCTGCGGAAAATGGTTATGGGATAACTTTCTATGATACAAATGGAAACTTCGACCAGGAGAAATCCGCGATCCACGACCTTGTAGAAAACTGTGTGGATGGAATTATCTTGAGTTCTGTCGTTCCCATGGAGCAAAAAGAAGTTTACGCCCAAAAACTCCATAGCCTGTTAAATCTTGGCCCCAAAACAGTTCCTCTCGTCATGCTTGAACGGGATTTCACGCCTTATGGGTTCGACTCCATTATCACCAATACGTATGTCGGCGCCCTCAATGCGATGCAGCATCTGATTGATTCCGGTTGTCGGCACATTGCACATATCAGCTTTCCAAGAAACCAGGAAGGTCGTTTTCGAGCTTACTGTGACGTACTCAAGAACAATCATCTACCTGTAGACATGAATTATGTGGAAAGAGGAGATTTATCCCATATCAGTGGATATCAATGCATGAAGAAATTATTTGCCAAAAACATTCCCATTGATGGAGTTTTTGCCGTAAATGATCAGACGGCGCTCGGCGTCATGCGGGCGATTATGGAAGCCGGACTTCGTATTCCAGAAGATATCAAAGTTATTGGATTTGACAATGTATTTATCTGTGGAAATCTGCAACCGCCCCTTTCCTCTGTGCATCTGAACAAAGAAGAACTCGGTTCCAAGTCTATTCGTCTACTATTAAGTCGCATTCATAAAGAAGGCCCTGACAAAACTGTCAAAGAGACGCTTGACAGCTATCTGGTCGTTCGCAATTCCACCGACCCGGCTGCACCAATGGATCATAACTGGTAAAACTGATAAGGACTGTGTTTTACATATATCATACAAAAATCGCCTCGAAAATTCTGTCGAAAATGATAGACATGACGTTTTTCAAGGCGATTTTTTTATTTTATGTCTTTCATGTTTAGTAGTTCGCTCTGTTGTGGGCGCATGCAGATTTAATTCTGCCCATAATAGGCATTTGCCCCATGTTTGCGGAAATAATGCTTATCCTGTAGATTCTGTGGAGCCTCTTCATTTCCCGGATGAATCGACTCACAGCGCGCCGCCATCTTCGCCACTTCTTCCAGTACTACAGAATTATGCACCGCTTCGTGCGCATCTTTCCCCCAGGTAAATGGCCCATGATTCTTGCAAAGCACTGCCGGCGTCGCATTATAATCAATTTTCCGTTTTTCAAAATCCTCCGCAATCAATATCCCCGTATTCTTCTCGTAATCCTCCAACTCTTCATCACTCAAGTTGCGAACACAGGGAATCGCTCCACGAAGATAATCTGCATGAGTGGTTCCATAGCATGGGATATCCCTACCCGCCTGTGCCCAACTGGTTGCCCAGGAAGAATGCGTATGTACGATACCGCCGACTTCCGGGAAACGTTGGTATAAGACCGCATGCGTTGCCGTATCAGAAGACGGTCTGTATTTACCTTCCACTTTATTCCCTTCCAAGTCAACGACTACCATATCTTCCGGGGACAATTTATCATAATCTACTCCACTTGGCTTAATCACAAACAGTCCCGATTCTCGATCAATTCCACTTACATTACCCCATGTAAAAACAACCAATCCATACTTCGGCAAAAGCATATTTGCCTCATAAACTTCCTTTTTCAGTTCTTCCAACATCTCTATTTTCTCCTTTCACAATACATGCCTTCACTTCTATAACTATACAATACGACCTCTGAATTTACAAGCTGTTCCGATCATACCCGTTAACTTTACACGCATTAAATATTGCACCTATCCGAATGCTCTTTCCATTTGCTCCAAATGTCATTAAACGGTAGCACTACATTCTGCAGAAACCAGCGCCGCCCCCGCGGCTGCCTCTTCTTCATATACCGGAATCGTCAAATCAAGACCAAAGAATTCTTTTGCAATCTTCTGCATCACCGCATTTTTTCGAATACCATTCCCCGATGCCACCAATCCGGAAGCGTGCTTTTTTGAAACCTTTTCCATACTCTGATACATGTCGAAAAGTTCTCTGACAATACCTTCCAAGAACCCATAAATCATATGGCCCGGCGTAAAATTGTTCAAATCAATATTCCCGATCGAGCCCCGCATGGTCCCATCATCCCTGGTGCCCGAGAATAAAGTTGAAACATTCAGTTTATTTTCAAAATCTGCAAATTGTGCCGCTAATCTATTCATCGTATCAAACTGCGACTTGCCCTCGTATCCTGCCGCCACAAGATACCCCCTGAAAAATTCTTCCAGCAACTGATAGGAACAACCACCACACAGAGATGCCCCCACCAAAAGATATCTTCCATCCAGATAGGGCCTGACATCTATAGACTTGTTAATCTTATAAAACTGATCTGACAAAACAGAAATTTGTGCAGAAGTACCTATGTTAATTAGAATCTCTGAATCCACATTTTTTACAGAACCGGCAAAACTCGCCTGATTATCACCAATTGTCACGGCAACAGGGATTCCTCGATATTCTCCCACCATCTCCATACGATTCACTACCTCTGGCAACAGCTCTTTGTCAATGTCCAGCTTGTCCAGTACTGTATCATAAAAGCAAAACTTTTGTACATCAAAAAGCCCCAGACTTGCGGCATTGGATGCATGCATCACATCCCACTTCTTTTGTACCAGCACATATGCAACATAATCAGAAATTGTGCAGATTTTCCTAGCATCTTTTGGTACCAATTGATACTTTTTGTTAAACAGATGTGTTGCCAACCCGTATCCAGAGGCCAGACTGCCATCGCACTCCGTTTCTACATACTCTTTAAGAGTCGCGTCCTCCCCAAGTAATTTTTCTCCCCGCTGATCTTGCCACGTATAGAGGGGGCTGATTGCTTCTCCTTTTTGATTCAAATACACAATACCATGCATCTGTCCGGTGATACCTATGGAAACGATTTCTGTATATTCCCCTATCAGCGTATCTAGCGCATCTTTTACTTGTGAAATAATGTATTGTGGTTCCTGAATTCTCTCCCAGGCATTCGAAGTCTGAATAAATGGATTTGCGAACGTTATTTTCTTTTGCAATATTTCCTTCTGTAGATCAATTACTACAAGACAGATGTTTGTGGTTCCTATGTCAATTCCAATCGCGTGCATGTGAACTCCTTTCTTTTCCTTTTGTGTTATTTTTCTCGGATAATTTGATTCACCTAGTACTTTCTTTTCAAAGCACATAATCTTATGTTTTCGATCTTATGTTTCAATAAGGATATCACTGTACCCATCTCCGGATACGACATCCCACGGACAATACACTTCTATATTTCCATACCGCTATTCATCATACCAATCTTTTACCGTTTGATACTTTTCTGAACATTCATAATAGCTCAGATAATCCTGAACCTCTTTATCCGTAAACCAAAATATTCATCAAATTCAACACCTATAATAGAGAAGATGTTAAAATTATTCAGCCCCGTAAAGATACTTTCCCTCGAAATGCATATACACCCGGTCAACACTGCAAATTTTAAGCTTTCATTTGTCTTCAGGGCCTGCACCAACAAATTGCGAACAAGAAAAACCATTTTGTCAGAGTACCCATTTTCATGGACCTTCGTCAGAGGAACATCATACTTATCAATCAACAGAATCACTCTCGCGCCAAAATGTCTTTCCAACAATTCAGACAATTTTTTCAAACTTGTCACTGTCCATTAAGAAAATACACTTTTGAAACTACACTATTTATCATTTGAACAGCTATATCAAACGCTGTTTCATAAGAAGCCTCATTGATCCCTTTCAATGAAACAGAAATAACCGGATACTTTCCCATATGCTTTTGACAGAGCCCTGTCTCTTTTGAAATTTCCAACCCATCGAAGATGTTCTTATCTCCATCTATAGAGAAAAAATGTTTCGGCATACTCAAATTTAAGGATTTTCCAAAGCACCTCGGTCTGGTAAACAAATTTCTTTTTCTCAAAATCCATCTATTTCACGCCCCTTACTACTCTCTTCCCTGAACAATATATCTCTTCTATAATCATAAAACAAAAAAGATTTAATTAGTATAAAAGGACTGATTTAACAACTATAAATCAGCCCCCTCTTTTTATTCTATTCATCGCTTTTATTTTTTCCAAATCCATACCCACCAAATGCGCCTACTACAAC
The DNA here is from genome assembly GCA_022790755.1 of Hespellia sp. Lineage (GTDB taxonomy): Bacteria > Bacillota > Clostridia > Lachnospirales > Lachnospiraceae > Mediterraneibacter_A. The sequence continues at coordinate 7,420 of JAAVXR010000077.1, forward strand.
TCCTCCAACTGTATAAATAACTTTTTCCATAACATCTGGATTATCTTTCAATAAAATTACTAATATAACAAAAAATATCATTGATACAATCATAGTTGAAAAAGTAAAAATTTTTCTATGAAATTTTTCGGCATAACTATTCTTCATTTCCAATTCAGCGCCATCTAAATATTGGGAAATATGATCTGGCGTTATCTTTTTCATCACAGCTGTCTCGGGGGAAGATATACTTTTCATTTGAATAGATGAAGAAATCATATCATTCTCTCAATCATTTTCCTATGTTCCGGAGGAACACTTTCAAGAACATCCTCTAATTCCGCCTCCTCAAGATTTTCTTCATCCATGCTTTCTAATATTTGCGTTTCTCTATCATTTTGTTCCCTATTTTCTTCCAAACTTAATTTCCTCCTTTGGAAACTCCTTGAACAATCATCGCCGTCATATATCTAATTGTAGATTTCATTTTTTTTGTCATATCGTATCCTACAGCATGCGCAATATATGCCTGAATCTCCACATCTTGATGTTTTGAAAATTTAGGCTCATAATTTCTATATAATGATGTACTTGACTTCTCTTTCGTTAAATACATGTTGAAACCTCCTTTTCTCATAGACACCTCCTTTTACAGAGTATGCCCCAAATATACAGAATTAAAATAATACTAGCATATTTTTTATTATGTGTCGATACTTTTTCTTAAACTATTATAACATTATTTTCTCTATTTGACCTACAAAAATTATATTTGTATTTCAGATTCAGGTAGAAAAAATTAGACCGCACCCATAGCACGCAAGCTGAAAAAAGGCTCCCCGATCACTCGGAAAGCCCCATAAAATCTAACTCTTTATCAATTACTCGATAATCTTAGCAACTGTACCTGAACCAACTGTACGTCCACCCTCACGGATAGCGAAACGAAGTGTCTCTTCCATAGCTACCGGATGAATCAGTTCAACAGTCATCTCTACATTATCTCCAGGCATACACATCTCTACACCATCCGGAAGTTCACAAACACCAGTTACATCTGTTGTTCTGAAGTAGAACTGCGGTCTGTAATTGTTGAAGAATGGTGTATGACGTCCACCCTCATCTTTTGTCAGAACGTATACCTGACAGGTAAATTTCTTATGACAGCTCACACTGCCTGGTTTGATCAGAACCTGACCTCTTTCGATCTCAGTTCTCTGGATACCACGAAGAAGTGCACCAATGTTATCACCTGCACGAGCCTCGTCCAGAAGTTTACGGAACATCTCGATACCAGTTACAACTGTCTTCTTGATATCTTCATGGATACCAATGATCTCTACTTCATCAGATACGTGCAGTGTACCACGTTCTACTCTACCAGTAGCAACCGTACCACGTCCTGTGATAGAGAATACATCCTCTACAGGCATCAGGAATGGCTTATCTGTGTCACGCTCTGGAGTCGGAATCCACTCATCAACAGCGTCCATGAGTTCCATAACCTTGTCGCCCCATTCTCCTGATGGATCTTCCAGAGCTTTCAGTGCAGAACCCTGGATAACCGGAGTATCGTCTCCTGGGAACTCATATTCATCCAGAAGTTCACGAATCTCCATCTCTACCAGTTCGAGAAGTTCTTCGTCGTCTACCATATCACATTTGTTCATAAATACAACAATATATGGTACGTTAACCTGACGAGACAGAAGGATATGCTCTCTTGTCTGAGCCATAACACCATCTGTAGCAGCAACAACGAGGATTGCACCATCCATCTGAGCAGCACCGGTGATCATGTTCTTAACGTAATCGGCATGTCCCGGGCAGTCAACGTGCGCATAGTGACGGTTAGCCGTCTCATACTCAACGTGTGCTGTAGAAATTGTGATTCCACGTTCTCTCTCCTCTGGAGCTTTGTCGATATTATCAAAAGCTACTTCGGCATTTCCTTCAACTCTTTCAGACAGAACCTTTGTAATAGCAGCTGTCAGAGTTGTTTTTCCATGGTCAACGTGGCCAATCGTACCAATATTAGCATGTGGTTTTGTTCTTTCAAATTTAGCTTTAGCCATTTTGAATGTCCTCCTTATTATTTCACCTTTTCTCAGGCATTTTTAATTGATTTCGGTTTTTACTCGGCTAACTTTGATTATATTTCAAAGTAACGGGTTTTTCAAGCCCTTTTCCATTTTTTATTATTCGTTTTTGTTTGAAAGTACCTTTTCCTGAACGGACTTCGGAACTGGCTCATAACTTTCGAAGAACATCGAATAATTACCGCGTCCCTGTGTTCTAGAACGAAGATCTGTGGAATATCCAAACATCTCGGACAACGGCACATATGCACGTACGATCTTACCGCCTCCCAGATCATCCATACCTTCAATACGCCCGCGACGGGAATTGATATCGCCGATGATATCACCCATATATTCCTCAGGCATCGTAACTTCTACTTTCATAATCGGTTCCAGGAGAATCGGATCTCCTTTTCTCATAGCATCCTTGAACGCAAGAGAACCTGCGATATGGAATGCCATTTCACTGGAATCGACTTCGTGATAAGATCCGTCGAATACATTTGCATATACTCCGACAACTGGGAAACCTCCGAGGAGACCTGACTTCATCGCCTCTTCAATACCTTCTCCTACTGCAGGAATATATTCTTTTGGAATCGAACCACCGACAACGCTGGATTCAAACTTGTACGTTTCCTCCCCATTGACATCCATCGGTTCAAATTTCACTTTACAATGTCCATACTGTCCACGTCCACCAGACTGTTTTGCATATTTGCTATCCACTTCCACTGCTTTCGTGATGGACTCTTTATATGCTACCTGCGGCGCACCTACATTTGCTTCCACCTTAAATTCACGCAGAAGTCTGTCTACGATAATCTCCAGGTGAAGCTCACCCATACCGGCGATAATCGTCTGACCAGTCTCCTGATCGGTATGCGCACGGAATGTTGGATCTTCTTCTGCAAGTTTGGCAAGAGACTCTCCCAATTTACCCTGAGAAGCTTTCGTCTTCGGTTCAATCGCAAGTTCGATAACCGGCTCCGGGAATTCCATGGATTCCAAAATAACCGGATGCTGCTCATCACAGATGGTATCGCCTGTCGTTGTAAACTTAAACCCAATCGCAGCCGCAATATCTCCGGAATACACGCGATCCAGCTCCTGACGCTTATTCGCATGCATCTGAAGAATACGTCCAACACGTTCTTTCTTACCCTTTGTTGCATTTAATACATAAGAACCTGAATTAATTGCACCAGAATACACTCTGAAATATGCAAGTTTTCCAACAAACGGGTCCGTCATGATCTTAAATGCCAGAGCAGAGAACGGTTCCTCATCAGAAGAATGTCTTACGACATCATTTCCATCCTCATCCACACCTTCGATTGGTGGGATATCCGTCGGTGCCGGCATATACTCAATCACGGCATCCAAAAGCTTCTGAACACCTTTGTTTCTGTATGCACTTCCACAGCACACCGGTACCGCTGTACATTCACATGTTGCTTTTCTTAAAACGGCCTTCAACGCATCTGCGGAAGGTTCATCTCCCTCCAAATATTCCATCATCAGGTCGTCGTCTAATTCACAGATCTTCTCCACCAGTTCTGTATGGTAAAGTTCTGCTTCATCTTTCATATCATCCGGGATTTCCGTGATAGAAACGTCCTCGCCTTTATCATCATTATAAATGTAGGCTTCCATTTCCATCAGGTCGATCACTCCCTGGAACTCATCTTCTTTTCCAATTGGCAACTGAATACAGATTGCATTCTTGCCAAGTCTGGTTCGAATCTGATCTACTGCATTATAAAAATCTGCACCCAAAATGTCCATCTTATTGATAAATGCCATTCTCGGTACATTGTACGTGTCTGCCTGACGCCATACATTCTCTGACTGAGGCTCAACACCGCCCTTTGCACAGAATACACCTACGGCTCCATCCAGTACACGAAGTGAACGTTCAACTTCTACGGTAAAGTCAACGTGACCTGGCGTATCAATGATGTTGATACGATGTTCCAGAGCACCTTCCTTTGGCTTCGTATGATCTTCCAAAGTCCAATGACATGTCGTAGCAGCCGAAGTTATGGTGATACCCCTTTCCTGCTCCTGTTCCATCCAGTCCATGGTGGCAGTACCCTCATGAGTATCCCCAATCTTATAATTTACACCGGTATAGTAAAGAATACGTTCTGTCAGCGTAGTCTTACCAGCATCAATATGTGCCATAATACCGATGTTCCTGGTTCTCTCTAATGGATATTCTCTTCCAGCCAAGATAGTTTCCTCCTACTAGAATCTATAATGAGCAAACGCCTTGTTAGCCTCTGCCATCTTATGCATGTCTTCTTTTTTCTTCACAGATGCACCAGTGTTATTCGCTGCATCCAGAATCTCATTCGCCAAGCGCTCTTCCATCGTCTTCTCTCCTCTATTGCGAGAATACAATGTCAGCCAGCGAAGCGCCAGAGCCTGCCTTCTATCCGCTCTAACCTCAATCGGTACCTGATAAGTTGCACCACCGATACGCCTAGCCTTTACTTCAAGTACAGGCATGATATTGTTCATTGCCTCCTCGAATACATCAATAGCCGGCTTATCAGCCTTTGCTTCCACTCTCTCAAATGCACCGTATACAATCTTCTGTGCGACACCCTTCTTACCATCCAACATAATGTTATTGATAAGCTTAGTCACAACTTTATTGTTGTATATTGGATCCGCTAATACATCTCTCTTCTGAGTATGTCCTTTACGTGGCACGGTCCTTCCCTCCTTAATCATATTACCAGGTTTCCCTGGGATTAATTCATCGGTACTCACATGTGTCTCTCTATGCATGTGCTCGCGGCCGCGGGACTTTCCTATATCCAGATTTATATCCGCAACCTACACGATATCATAGTTCTGTTTGTGATACGATTTTCTTGCTAGTTACTAATGGAGTTCTTCTTCGCTTTGCTCAGAAGAACAAAGTAATTACTAAGCTTATGCTTCGTTAGCACTTGCATGCGCTAAGTAATTACTTTTTCGCATCTTTTGGTCTCTTCGCGCCATATTTGGAACGAGCCTGTCTTCTCTTGGCAACACCTGCTGTATCCAGTGTACCTCTGACAATATGGTATCTCGTACCAGGCAGATCCTTTACTCTTCCGCCACGAATCAGAACAACGCTATGCTCCTGAAGATTATGACCTTCTCCCGGAATGTAGCTTGTCACTTCGATTCCGTTGGACAGACGAACTCTGGCAATCTTTCTCAGAGCAGAATTCGGTTTCTTCGGTGTAGCTGTCTTCACTGCTGTACACACGCCTCTTTTCTGCGGTGCAGATACATTTGTCGCACGCTTCTGCAGAGAATTATATCCTCTTTGAAGAGCCGGTGCTGTAGATTTCTTTACCGAAGTCTGACGTCCTTTTCGAACTAACTGATTAAATGTTGGCATTCTTTTTCACCTCCTATGATTCATTCGTTTTCTCTGTCCGCTCGACAGAGAGGTTGCAGATAAACCTTGTTATCCTAAAATCCGCACACAAAAATACAATGCATTTTCATGCACGCTAAAAATTCTATTACGTTTTCAACAGAAAGTCAAGGAATTTTCAAATATTTCTCACAATAACTCCATAACTTGGGAAAATCTACCAGTGAAGTCGAATAATGTGATATTATTATAGATAATACCAAAGCAAAAGCTTCTTTAGGAAAGGAGAAATGATTTATGATACTTAGTGTTCCAGGAGAGTTTTATGTATATGAAACAGAAGAAATGCCTGACAGGGATTCTCTGAAAAGTTTTTTTGCTGAACTGGAAGAAAATGATGTTTTGGAAGTCCGTGTAAGATCTTCCGATGGGACAGAATATGAGAAATTTCATATTTCAAAGGTCCTCTTAGACCACGATCTTCCATTTTGCGATTTTTCTATAGAGAAATCTGGAAATACGTTTGAGACGGCAGCAAGGATTGCACCATATCACGTTCCGATGCCCGTATTAGACAAAGACGGTAATTGCGTCAGTATCTTGAAAAGAAGTCCAACCAACTATGATCACTTTTATCGCTATGAAGGCGGCCTGGACATGACCTTTCTCAATCGTTACAACAGTATCGTTCTGGACGGATTAAATGAATATTCTGTTGAACTTTACAAGCAAGCACTTCCCCGCTGGAAAGGAAAAGAAGTATTTTTGATCAGCCCGGAATGGAAAGATTATTTGGAATATCTTCCGATTCTCCCCGGAGTTTCTGTCACATTGCTTAATCGCTTTAAACAAACCGGGGAAAAATTGGTCATTTCCTCATATAGCAAAGTCAATCCGGAAGGAGCAAACATAGACGTTCCGGCAGACGAGGAGACAAATTTAGAAAAAGACAGAAAATTACTCTACTTGAAAGAAGGCACTCCTTCTAATGAAAGTATAGAACGTTATCAAGCTGGGGTCATGTATTATGACGAAGTCATGTTGTTGACATTTTTGTTCTCTTATGTAATCCATCCAGGGAATAAGAATCCGGATAAAAAATTCTTCTTGATTGACGCATATTTTGTAATTGAAGGACTATTCGCAATCTGGATCAAAGTATTTACAGTTGCACGCTATGCATTAGCAAAGGGATATGAACCAATCTTCCAAATCGTTTCTTCGGACGACAATATCTATTCCGATCACGAAGGCGACGATATCTGGAACAAGTTTTTCCTGCAGCCAAAAGGCTATTCTCTGCAGGAGGTTCATCTAAGCAGTTATTTGGCGCTTTCTCCCAATACAAATGCACTGAATATCATGCGATACATCATGGATGAAGTTTCATGTGGGATGGAACTCAACTGGTCCCATGGCATTTTTAATCAACAGGTAAAAGCATACATTGCAGAACGCCAGAAACGTTTTCTCCCCTGTCCCGAGCGCACACTGGGTGTTCTGATCCGTGGAACAGACTACACCAAAACACATCTTCCCGGGCATTCCAAACATGTAGGTCCAGATAAAATCATACAAAAAATAGCGGAGGTCGAGGGAATCTGGGAATTTGACTCCATTTTTCTGTCAACAGAGGATGCGGAAATCTGCGCACTGATGAAAGAATATTACGGGGATCGAATCTTCTTCACAGACCAGGAGCGTTACACCATCCAACCGGGACAACTTCTGCAGGATCTGCATGAGGAGAAAAAGGAGGGGGAAGGTTTCCGCCTGGGAGCAGAATATCTTTGTACAGTCCATCTGCTGTCCCAGTGTTGCTCGCTGATCGCTTCTGGAGAATGCGGAGCTACAGGAGAAGCAATTCGACAAAATGGCGGAAACTATCAACATGTATACGTTTTTCATCCGGAATAAAGCTTCCTGCATTCGACACGGATAATGACAAATGCCCTCAATGTGCCATGAACAGCACATTGAGGGCAACTACTTTTTTTACAATACTTAAATTCAACGTTTGAAACTCAATACGCTTTACCCCAGTACACCATATGTTTCGCTGGTTTCCCACAGCATACGCACACGTCCGCCAAGTGTTCTTCTTCATCCGGTATACATCTGGAAGAGGCTCCCCCGGTCTGCGCTTTGATCTCGTCTTCGCAAGCCTCGTCCCCACACCACATCGCCTTGATAAATCCACGATTTGCCTGGAATTTCTCAATCATTTCTTCCATAGAAACCGCTGTGTCAATATGGGAATCCAAGTGCGCTTTCGCCCGGTCAAACATGTCCTGCTGAATCGTCTTCAAGATATCTCCAAGCTTCTCTGTAATCTCATCCAGAGACACCACGCTCTTCTCTCTGGTATCACGGCGCACAACGATTACCTGATTTTTCTCGATATCTTTCGGGCCGATCTCAATTCTGGTCGGAATACCAACCATCTCCTGCTCGCTGAATTTCCAGCCAGGACTTTTATCGGAATCGTCCATTTCCACCTTATATCCTGCTTCTTTCAATGTCTGCAACAACTCACCGGCACGTTCTAGAACACCCTCTTTATGCTGTGCAATCGGAATCACCCTTGTCTGTATTGGAGCGATCCTCGGAGGTAATACCAAACCACTATCATCCCCATGAACCATGATAATCGCACCGATTATCCGCGTTGAAAGTCCCCAGGAAGTCTCATACACGCTGTGCAATTCATTGTTCTTGTCCGCGTATTTTATATCAAATGCATCTGGAAACGCACTGCCGAAGAAATGGCTCGTCGCAGACTGCAGCGCCTTGCCGTCGTGCATCAATGCCTCTATCGTATAAGTATCCTGAGCACCGGCAAATTTCTCGCTCTCTGTCTTACGCCCGCATACCAATGGAATCGCAAGCTCTTCTTGAACAAAATCTCGGTACACATCCCGCATTGTCAGCGTCCGCTGCTCCGCCTCTTCATAAGTCGCGTGAATCGTATGCCCTTCCTGCCACAGAAATTCTCTGGAGCGCAGGAAAGGTCTTGTCGTCTTCTCCCAGCGCAGAACCGAACACCACTGATTCCAAACTTTCGGCAAATCCCGATAGGACTGCACCGTTCTGCTCCACAAATCACAAAACATCGTTTCTGACGTCGGCCGAATACAGAAACGCTCCTGCAAAGGCTCCAACCCGCCATGCGTCACCCACGCGACCTCCGGTGCAAACCCTTCTACATGATCGGATTCTTTCTGAAGCAGCGCTTCCGGAATCAGAACCGGCAGATACACATTCTCAACCCCAGTCTCCTTGAATCGCTTGTCCAAATTTGTCTGAATATTTTCCCAGATCGCATATCCGTTCGGCAAATAATTCAGACATCCTTTTACTCCCGAATAATCACACAGCTTTGCCTCACGAACCACATCCGTATACCACTGCGCAAAATCTTCGCTTCTCGACGTAATGGATTCTACTAATTTTTTTTCCTTCGCCATAACTTATCCTCTACTCTCTTTCCGCTAACCACCAGCAATTATCCTTGCACTTGCAGCAGCTTAGATTTTAATTCATTTTCCATACGAAGCATCTCCCGCTCCGCCTCCTGCCGTTTTTGACGACCTTCTTTCTGAATCTGCATCACTTCATCCAAAGTAGAAATCAAGGACGCATTCGTCGCTTGCAACGTCTCAATATCTACAATACCACGCTCAGATTCTCTCGCCGTCTCCACAGTGGCAATTTTTAATTTCTCTGCATTCTTTCGCAGCAATTCATTGGTCATATCTGTGACTTCCCGCTGCGCTGCCGCCGCCTGATTGGAATGTTCTACGCCAAGTGCAAGCACCATCTGACTCTTCCAAAGAGGGATCGTGTTGACCAGAGTCGACTGAATTTTTTCCACCATCAGCGTGTCATTTCCCTGTACCATGCGAATCTGCGGCGCTGTCTGCATAGAAATCGTTTTGGTCAGCTCCAGGTCATGAAGCTTCTTTTCAAATCGTGTACACATTGCATCCAGATCCCTGGCCGCCTGAGCGTCCTCCGCCAACCCGCTTTGCTGTGCTCTTTGCAGAAGCTCAGCAAGCTTTGTACTGCGCGTCTCCTGAAGTTTTTTCTTTCCTGCCAGTACATACATAGTCAGTTCTTTGAAATATGTCAAATTCAACTCATACATCTTATCCAGGATGGCGATATCCTTCAAAAGCTGTACTTGATGAGATTCCAGCACTTTACAAATCTGATTGATATTCGTCTCCGCCTTGGCATATTTCACCTTCATGGCCGTGATCTTATTCGATGTTTTCTTAAAAATACCAAGAAATCCTTTTTCCTCTTCTTCATCAAAACTTTTCAGTTCCTTCACCACGCCGGTCAACAAATCGCCGACCTCTCCCAGATCTTTTGTTTTGACATTCTCCAAAGCCGATTCTGAAAAATCTGCCATCTTCTTTTGCGTTCCCGCGCCGTACTGCAGAATCATCGCAGAATTTGACAGATCAATCTGTTCCGCAAATGCTGACACCGTCTGCTTTTCTTCTGCAGAAAGAATGTTATCATCAAAAACCGGCTCTTCCTGTACCGGCTGAGCAGGTACTTCCTTCTCTTCCTGAAATGGGTCCAGTGTAAGCGTTGGAGTTGGTGCAAAATCCTGAAATTCTCTTTCCATAGTTTCCTCCTGTTATTTTTTAAAATCCTCTTTTGTCAATCCTTCTTGAGCCAACATCGTATGCAGAACGGAGATATCCGATGAGACATCCCACGCTGTGTCCTGGAACATACTGTCCAAGAGCTTCTCAAAAGCTAGATTTAAAGTGTCCAATGTATTTTCAATTTCTTTTTTCGACGAAAGGATATTCTCTCCCTGTACCGGCTGCGCATCCAATTCTTCATAGGCCTTCAACAGTTTCATCGTCGTGGGCAGATAATAATCCATCATTCTACGGATATCCGAGATTGATTCTGGATTCTGTTCCACACGGTCGAAAATCCGATCAACCAGCATTTCCATCCTCGAAATCTTTGCCGAAATCTCTTCCCCCGGAATTGCATCGTTACTAGCATGAATCCTGGCAATGTACTCATCACCTCTTCGGATAATTTCTCGCACCTCCGGACTCATCGAATCATCCTCTTTCGCCTTCTTTGCCGCCATCTCCGCTTCTTCCCGGCGTTTCTGTTCCATCTGATCCATCATTCGCAAATATTGTTCATACGCCGAATCACTGACCATCAGACATTGTTTCTTCTCATCTAATCGTCCCTGTTTGAACCAACCTCTAGAAATCATTTTCTGTAAATCTTTTACCACATACTGAGAAGACTTTTCAATCCTTGCACTCAATTCCTTGATATCACAATATTCTCTATGGCCCAGCACTTGAAGATACTCCTGAAAACGTCTTACCAATCCCAACCGTTTTCTTCCTATGGATGTGAAAACACCTCCGCCAATGAGCAAAATCCCTGAAATAGCCAACATAATCTGCGCCCCAATGCCAAAATCTCCCGTCACAAATGCTGCCGCCATTGTAATCAATAAAAGAATCAAAAAAATCGCCACAATTCCATATCCGAACACCGAAAAAAGAATTCCAAACACTTTCGAACCGCCAGTTTTTGCATACAATTGCAGCTCCGTACTTTGACCCTTTGATCTGTTCTCCTGATATGTATTGTCCTGCGCGTATTCCTCACCCTGATATTGATACGCGTCCTGACGCCTGCCATAGACACGCCCTCCACGCATACTTCGATTGACCGCTTCTCCCACATCACGCATTCCACGGCCAAAACTGTCCATCGCCATATTCACCGTATTCGATATCGTCTGATTTAATCTGCTGAAATCCCGAGAGTCCACGGCATCCTGCACCGATCTGTTGATATCATCTCCGAATTTTTCCCAATCCCAATTATCCATCAAAACCTCCCGTGTATTTATAATTTCGCTTCTATTTTACCACTTTTTGTGCAAAAATCATCCCCATATTTATTTATCTTCTAAAAATGTAGAAAAAGAACCCCGCATATAGCAATAAAAAGGTGATTCCTTCCAGTCTGGAGAAGCTTTTTTTACTCAAAGCGCACAAATATACCACGATACTTGCTAAAATTAATATCATTGTATCATAAATCGCAAACACATCCACAACAATTGGAGAAATTACCGCCGACATTCCCAAAATCAGCAAGACATTAAAAATATTGGAACCTACAACGTTCCCTAACGCAAGATCATTTTCCCCCTTACTTGCTGCCACCATCGACGTCACAAGCTCAGGAAGTGACGTGCCAATTGCCACAATGGTGAGTCCGATGAACGTCTGACTCAGCCCGAATGCCTCCGCAATCGACGTTGCACTGTCCACCACCAGATCGCCGCCAAAAATGATCGCCGCAATCCCTACAATAATATAGAGAATACTTTTCACAGGAGACAAAACCTCGTAATCTTCTCCCTGTCCCTGAATTTGAACTCCCGCCGTCTTCCGTCTGGAATTCAGCGCATCCATCACCGCTGTTATCACGAATACAAGAAACAAAATCAGTAGCAGAATGCCTCCCGTCCTACCCAATACGTACGAATCCTGCCCTTTCCAGATATCGGCAAAACCGGTCTTTACCATTGCGACAAGCAATACGAATGTGATTATAATAGAGAAGGGAAACTCCTTTTTCATGACGGAGCCTTTGACCTGAACCGGATGTACCAGCGCACTTGCCCCCAGAACCATCAACAGATTAAACATGTTCGAACCGATTACATTACTGACCGCCAGAGCATTCTTTCCTTGCAGAGCAGCATTGATGCTCACAGACGCCTCCGGCATGCTTGTTCCAAACGCGACAATCGTCAAACCAATAATAATAGATGGAACCCGCAAGAGCTTTGCAACACTGGAACTCCCATCCACAAAAAGATCTGCACCTTTAATCAGCAAAAAGAATCCTGCTACCAGAAATAAATACATGAACATACTTGACCTCTTCCCTTCTTTGTATGATAATCAGTGTAATAAGATTTGTACAAAAAGTCAAGGAAGGTATGGTGAATATGAATCCTGAAATTTTATATGAAGATAAATATATCATCGTATGTGTGAAACCGGCTGGTATTGCTACACAGAGTAAGAAAATTGGCGCCCAGGATATGGTAAGCCTCATCAAAAACTATCTCTCTATGCATTCCGAAAACTCTGGAGAACCTTATCTCGCCGTTATCCATCGTCTGGACCAGCCGACTTCAGGTATTCTGGTCTTTGCCAAGACCCGTGAGGCTGCCCGTGACTTGAACCGCCAGTTAAAGAAAGGCGGATTTGGAAAATACTATCTGGCGGAGCTTCGCAGTATTCCCATCCCGAGAGAGGGTATATTGGAACACTACCTGATAAAAGATCGCACCGCAAATCTTATGCGAATCTGCGACAAGGATACGCCGGAGGCAAAACTGGCACGCCTTACTTATCAGGTAATCAAAATCAATGACGATTCCAGTTGTATCGCTGAAATTATTTTGGAAACCGGAAGACAGCATCAAATACGGGCGCAGATGGCAGCCATCCATTGCCCGATCGCCGGAGATGTCAAATACGGTGCCCCCGACCCTACGCACAAGATTTTAGGACTTTATGCATACAAACTTACATTTCGTCATCCGCACTCTCAGAACGTGCTGTCCTTTAAATGGAATCCTCAGAAATATTTTCCGGTTCGGTGATGGATTAGGATTCAGATTAGATAATTGCGAAAGGAGTTATCGCTTTCAAATCATCAATGAGCGATAACTCCCTTTTCATTGTTTTATGTGTTCCTTCCTGAATTTGCCCATCTTCCGATTAATGACAGACTTTTAATAGTTGAAACGTTTTATATACCCTGCAGATCCACCGTAACTCTATAATTGTCCGGCGTCGCCGCCGCCGAAAATGCATCGTTAATATTTCTCAATGGGATAGTGATATTCTCCAGAGAATATTTCGTGTGAATCAATTGATAGTTCAGAAGCTTTGATGCCAACAGAAAATCATAATCCGTCGCTTCATACGAACCGATCACTTCCGTCTTTCGATAATGCATTTCATTTGGATCAATCTCTAACTCCGGTTTCGGATATCCCGCCGGAAATACGACGAATCTGCCTCTGAAATGACGCAGCATTTCCATACCCTGCCAGTATGCCAGTGTATTTCCGACTGCCGCGATCACCACATCTGCCCCTACTCCATCCGTCAATTCTTTTACCGCCTGCACCGGATCTGTCTCCTTGGAATGGATGACTTCACCAATTCCCATTTCTTTCGCGCGCGCCACTTTCTTTTCCGAGATATCGGTAATCATCACGCGTGCACCCCAGGCTTTCGCTACCTGTGCATTTACCAGCCCCATTGTTCCGGCGCCAAGCACTACCACATTCTCCGTCGGCCGGATTCTCGCCTTACGGACACATTGTACCACCGTCGCCACCGGCTCCAGGAAACTTGCCTCCGCTGCCGGAATCTCTTTTGACAGCTTATAAGCGGAGTCTGCCGTTATAATCTTATAATTTGCAAATGCTTTTCCTCCCAGGAAATCAGTCGCATAGGATACTCCGCCGCCTGGATTCACGCATTCGCTCTCATACCCGGACCGACAGGCATCACAGTATCCGCATCCGCTATATCCCTGCCCGACACGATCGCCGATCTGCAATGTATCCGGCACCGCCGCTCCTTTCTCGACGATGATCCCGCAAAATTCATGACCTGCAGCCATGGGAAAACCATAATGATCCCTCAGTCCCATCCACTGCTGATAATCCGTGGTACAAATATTACAAGTCTCCATTTTTAAAAGCAGTTCATTCGGTTTCAATTCCGGAAGAACTGTTTTATGTACTTTTGCCTCGTGCTTTGCCATGATCGCGCCAAACACAATCTCCTGATTCTTCATATACTTCCTCCTCTTTTTGTCTACGCTTGTCCTGCACTGCCAAACAATGCCATGTAAAGCTTTAATTTTTCTTTATATCCCTCATACGCCGCATCTTCCACAAAACTGAAATCATTACTGCTGCCCAGATCCAACTTACGAATTGCTTCCATTCCGGCCGTCACAAGATCCGTATACAGATTTACCTTACAGATGCCACTTCTCGCCGCTTTATACAGATTATCGTCCCCCGTTCCGGAACCCCCATGCATGACAAGCGGAATACTCACGCTCCTTCGAATCTCTTCCAATCTTTCAAAATCAATATAGGGAGTCCCACTGTATGCGCCATGGGCGGTTCCGACAGCTACCGCGAGACAGTCCACTCCTGTGAGTTCTACGTATTTTACCGCTTCCTCCGGATCTGTGAGATTCGATTTTGCATCATAGGTTTCTCCCTCTCCGACATGTCCCAGTTCCGCCTCAACACTTACTCCCACCGCATGCGCAATATCAACCAGTTCTTTCACCTGACGAACATTTTCCGCAAATGGAAGGCTGCTCCTGTCCACCATAATGGAAGTAAAGCCGGCTCTGACCGCAGTAACCGCATGATGATACTGCATCCCATGATCCAGGTTGATTGCAACAGGGATCGTTGCATCCTTACTCCACGGTATCGTGTAAAGCATTTGTTCGTACATCACCTTTGCCGCCTTTTCCCCATAGGACCTCTCCATAAAACTACAGTCCAGGATCACAGGGCTTTTGCTCTCCTCCGCCGCCAAAAGCGCCGCCCTGACAGAAGACTCATTCCATACATTCGGCGCCGGCACCGCGTACCCCTTTTTTTGAGCCTCCACCAACATCTCTTTCATTGTGATCAACATAATTTATTCCTCCTTTTCTCCCAGATACACCGGAACAATACTTTCTTTTCCACTTTCTTCCACCGATTTTGCCAGACTCTCAAGATCAGAAATATCCTTATTCATCATGACCTCCACGATCATCGCCAGATTCACTCCCGTCACCATTCGATATTTCGCGCCCCGAAAGGCCAGAAGACAGGAATTACAGGGACTTGCGCCGAAGAAATCGGCCAGAAGCAAAAACTCTTCTTCCTGATATCGCTCATAGATTTCCCGAGCCTCAGCGACCAGACTTTCTCCGCCCTTCTCCTCTGTCATACAGAGTGTAAAAAAATCATCCTCCCCATATTCCGTGATCATTCGCCCGCTTTTCACGAGTTCCTCCGACAGCCTTCCATGCGCCGCTACTACCACTTTCATACCTGGATTCCTTTCTATAACTCTTTGAAAAATTTCGCCTTTACCGTGTCCCAGGACGTTACATTCATATTCGGCGTCACCTGGAAATAAATATGGACGCCTTTTTTATGCAATTCATGGAGCATTCCTCCATCCTCTTTGTCCAGAGCAACCGGACCTGCCACATTGACGCATCCCGGTCCCCCGCCGATGCCCCCAAGCTGAAGTTCCGGAAACTGAAACCCACAGTTCCAGGCGCTGAATGCCTGCGGCACACTCCGAAACAGCACAAGAACCGGCCCCTTATTTCCAAATTGATCTTTCGTCCATTCTTCCCCCGCAACTTGCGTACTGTATACGTCTACGGAGATTCCCGGCGGCGCCGCCATTTGAAATATGGAAGCCATGAATTCATCTGCTGCCGCCGCGTCATCCACGATAATCACCCGTTTCGCTTCCACCCGCTTGATCCATTGCGTGGCGACCTGCCCATGTATCAGACGACTGTCGATGCGAACCAACGCTAATTTTGCCATAATATCCCTCCTGTCCATTTTCTGAATCAGTCCTATTTCCTATCATTCACTAATTATTTATCATACTTTTTACAAATCATTTTTTCGCAAATCATCTTTTTCGCTGCACGAAAACATCATGTACAAAGCCGTGGCCGACACCTGCAAAATCGCCGTAAACAAATACAACTTTCTGGCGCCAAACCATCCAACGACATATCCACCCAACAAACTGGCCGCTATATTTGCAATAAATACAAACGAGGTCATAAGTGATTGAGCAGTCGCGCCAATCTCCTGGGGCGCCAGTTCAAATACCCTCTGGGAACTCACACTCAGAAAGAACCCATAGGCAATTCCCTCAAGCCCCTGGAGTATTATAATATGGAGTAAACTTCCGGAAACAAGATACAACGAATGTTCCAGACAATACAGCCCTCCTGCAATCATCAGAAATCTGTTCGCACCCAAACGCTTTCCCAACTTGGAGCCGAACACAAGAATCGGAACCTCTGTCAATCCCCGAAGCCCGGAAATCGCCGAGTAAAGCGATTCATTTAACCCCATTTCCTGCATCAAATACGGCATATAGTTACTGGACTCATAAACCACAAAATGAATCACAAAGTTATAAGCCAGCAATATGAGGAACTGTCTGTTTCCAAGCAACGGTCGAACACTCATTTTTCTTGCTTTGGCTTTATTCTGATAATCAACTTCTTTTTGCTTCCATGCCCAAAACAGTAAGAGTCCCGCCAGGACGACGGCGATATAATAAACCGTCGCGATTCCCCTTTGATTTGCAATGCCCGTCAGAAGAAAGCAGGCGGATGCATACCCTATGGAGCCCCACATTCGTATTCCTGAATAATACAATTTTCCGGCGCTGCGTTCGCAAATCCTTATAATCCACACATCCAGAAGCGAATATGCACCGGAATACGCCGCCATATACACAATCAACATGATCGCCGGGCAGGGAATCCTCCCAATCGTCATTTCCCGTGTGGCCGGCATCAAAAACGTACTCGCCGCCAATACGGTACAGGCAATCAAAAATACCTTTTTAACCGAATGGAGACAGTCGGACAGATACCCCCAGGCCACCGGTGCGACACAGGATGTAACGTTACTTGCCGCCAGGATATAACCCACCTGAACGCTGTCAAATCCACAATCCCGCAAAAATAATACATGAAAGGCCAGCGTACACAGCGACGCCCAAAAAAGGCTTTCCAACATGGAATAGGATGCTCTGGAACCCACACTTTTTACCATTTTCCCGTGATGATGTAACTGTCCGGTGCAATTCCCGGCCCCGGAAAGATCTCGTCGATTCGTCTGTTAAATTCTTCATCCAGTTCAATCTTCAAAATCCGCTCCACACAATCCAACTGCTCCAGCGTTCTTGCCCCGATGATGGGAATATGAATCTCTGATTTCTGCAGCAGCCACGCCACGGCGACATCCGCCTCGATATATCCATACTCCTTACACAGATCAGAATATTTCTGCAAACGGGATCTAAGGTCGTCATCCAGCACATGTCTTCCGGTCCTGGAATTTGGGTCTGGATTGTGAAGGCCCTTACAGCTCAGTCTGCCGCTGGCTCTGGGACTCCAGATCATCATTCCGATCCCCAGTTCTTCACATGCCGGCAATACTTCCATCTCTGCCTGCCGTTTCAAAAGACTATAGTGATGCTGCTCCGCAACGATACCAAGCATATGCCGTGCGCGGGCCGCATTTTGAAATCTGACCAGATCATGTCCCCCAAAACAACTGGAACCAAGATAATCAAATTTTCCCTGCATGTACTCTCTGTTATATGCCTCCAGCAATTCCTCGAACTCTACCGTTCGATCCAGCCTGTGCATCATATACAGTTCCACATGATCCGTCTGAAGTCGCCTCAAAGAAGCTTTCAGTCGTCTGCGGATAATATAACCCGAGAGTCCCTCCCGATTGTTCGGTCCATCATTTTCATCGTCCATGCCACTGTATGACTTGGTGCAAAGAACCACTTTCTCTCTGCGCCCGCCACCTTGTCTGAACCACTTTCCAATGATTTCCTCTGATTTTCCTTTGTAGCAGTCTGAGCGATCTTCTCCAAATTCCAGTCCGTATATGTCCGCCGTATCAAAAAAGTTGATTCCAAGGTCCAACGCCTTGTCCATGATTTTAAAAGCTTCCTTCTCCTCAGTCAGCGTCCCAAATTCCATGGTTCCAAGACATAACCTGCTCACGCTCATACCTGTTTTACCGAGTCTTGTATACTGCAATTTCTTTCCCTCCATTCTATGATTTAACTTTTACGCCGGCGTCCCCAGGATTCCAAGCGCTCCCAGAACCAGTCCGATCACCACCAGCGCAATTGTCGCTCTCAACATCACATTTCCTTTTCCCTTGCGCAGATACTCGTAAACCGACCAGACCGTAATGACCGATAATGCGCCCGGCAAAATCGCATCGAGAATTCCCGTCTGAACCCCAATCACCGCATCATTTACTTTGATTACCAACGGCGTCTGTACATTGATAAAGCCAGAAGTCAGACCACCCAGCATGAACAGTCCAAGCACCGCAAAGAATGAGATCACTCGATTCAGAATGCCGCTCGAAAGAATCACGGTGGCCGCCTTTTTCCCGAGTTTATATCCTATATGCGTCATGTTATACCCAATCAGAATCAAAAATCCGCCAAAACCGATCGTATAGATGATTGGAGCCATCATATTTCCCGCCGCTGCGGACGGTAGAATTGCAGCCAGAAAGATCACGCTGAGCGTCGCCCAGATAATGGTATCTCCGATTCCTGCCATCGGTCCCATAAGTCCAGCCTTCAGACTGACAATCGCCTCTTCCGGAATCGGCACCCCCATTGCACGTTCTTCCTCCATGGACAGCACGATACCGTGGATCACAGCGCCCAGGTTTCCTTCTGTATTGAAAAACTGGAGATGTCTTTTCAGTGCTTCAATTTTTTCCGTTTCATTCTCTTTGTAAAGCTTATTGATTGCAGGTGTAAATGCGATACAAAATGCGAGAGACTGAAGACGTTCAAAACTATTACTCATTTCTGCGACCGCATACCACAGAAAATACATTTTCGTGACGTCCTTTTTGGAAAGCAGCCTTTTCTCTTCCGACTTCATATCTTCTACTTTGAAAGATCCCAACATTTCAGATAAGGTTGCATCGTTCTCACTTTTCGTATACATAATGTAGAGATATGCCAGGAACAGTGCCAGAAGAATCAATCCGATCGTGCTGATCCCGGTAAACTGTGCAACGAAAAATCCCGCGAGAAAGAACGGCATCAATTCCCGTCTTCCAATCATTCGGATTGTCATTGCAAAACCAAGCGCCGGCAAAAGTGTCCCCGTAACCGTCAGACCATTGGATAACCAGATCGGCAGTCCGTTTACAATGCTTCCCACGTGATCCATACCAAAATAGATCATCAATGTCATCGGAACCCAGAACAGGAATATCTTAAATATCGCCGGATATAATGTTCCGGCCAGCACGATTCCTCTGGTATTCCCCTTCTCCGCATATTGATCCGCCATATGTACCCATATGGATGCCGCCAGTCTTCTAACCGTGTGCAGCTTTGCAAAAAGCAGCGATGCAGGGACCGCAAGCACAACACCCGCTTCGATCGAAATCCCGGTCGTGATCACCGCCGCTGCTGAGATAATCCCGGCTGCAGGCTTGTCCGTCGGTACCACGCCTCCAAATCCGCTCGGCGCAAGAAAAATCAGTTGAACGGCTGCACCGACCGCCAGACCGCTGGTCGGATCCCCCAATATCAATCCAACCAACAAACCCGAGCAAACCGGCTGCGTGATCAGTGAATACAGACAATACGGAAATTCCACTGCGGAATACCAGTAAAGCCCGGCCACTAAGATTGCCTGAAATAGTGTCATGTCAAATACCTCCTCCTTTGAATTTTTAGATTTTTATTTGACACCATTATATTTAAACAGATTTTTTATGTAAATAGATTTGAATATCGTTGACAATTATTGCAGATTTCGTCAAATTTTTCATTTTTTGAAAATTTCAACAAATATAAGATACAGTTAGAAAAAGTAGCTTTTGACATCCGAATCCTAATTGACATGAAAGACCATGCTATATTAGTATTAAAGTGTATATGAAGAGTGTTCTGATACTCTAACATATAAAACGATATTTTTTATAAAGGATTCATGGAAGCGGGTGATTAACATTGGAAAAAACTGCTAAAAAACTGATCGCTATTATTAATCATTATCCTCCCACAGCTCCGGAATACTATCTGGCCTTGAACATATTGAAAAATTTCGAATCCATTCCTCAAATATCCATTGAAGAAATGGCCGAACTTTGTTTCACTTCCACAGCCACACTAAGCCGGTTTTGTAAAAACCTTGGATTTAAAAACTACAATATGCTCCGTCACACCATTGAAGGAGAAATGCACGCATTTAAAAAAGACCTGCCCATTTACTACAGATCTGAAGAAAAGAATACAGATATGAATTCATTTGCATCCATTGACTATTTTATTACAGAAATGGCCAGTTCTTTGGAAACTTTGAGAAAAGAAATTCATTATGAAGATATCGCAAAAGTCATTGATGCAATCAATGGAGCCAAAAACATCACCTTAATCTGCGACAGTAGCATTTTGTCTTCGTTTATTACCTTCCAATATCAAATGCTGCTTTGTAATAAAGTCATTCAATATTCTCCGAAATGGATTCATGCGGCGGATATGCCCGAGAACAGCGTTCGTATTATGCCCCGGATCGTCTATACGCCGGGCAACAACAACGGTGGAAAGGTCATGATTAACACCGTCGAACGACTGGAAAAACAGTCTGGAAATCTAATGGATATTCATATTTTGGTTCATGAGTATATCCCCTATGTAACCAGTGAGCGAAATCGCTATTTTAACGAAGGAAAGACTGCGGAGCTGATCCTGACTTGTATTATGGGAATCATCCAGGCAGCCTATTCCGAAAAATATATTGGAGAATTAAAATAAGAAACTACCCTAAACGAACTTGCAACAGCTTAACCTGAGGAGATTGCTAATTCATACAGAATATGCTACAATCTACCCATTGAACTTTTCAATGTTGCCTTTGAATTTCACGGCAGAAACAGACAGGAGGAAGGATTATGATAAGAAAACCAGAAGAATGTACGAAAGATTACCGCGAACAGATGCGCGGCGGAGAAGGGACCGTAGAGATCACAAAATTTGTCACTCCAGCCGAATTAAATGATAAAGGCCGTCTTTTCGCCAAAATCACCTTAAAGCCAGGATGTAGTATTGGTTATCATGTACATGAAACAGACAGCGAACTTTTCTATATTATGAGCGGCACCGCAGAATACAACGACAATGGAGAAATCAAAACCGTCTCCGCAGGCGATGTAACCATATGCCCCGCCAAAACCGGCCACGGTATCGCCAACAAAACCAACGAAACCGTAGAACTAATCGCTGTCATCGTATACGCGGAATAAAAGCTTTAATGGAAATATGTACCGCTAGATACACCTTAAAAAACAGAGCCGCTACCGCAGCTCTGTTTCTTTATGTTTTCTCTTATTCCGCTTTCATCTTAGCATAGTAATCCGAGAACAGATCACCGATTGCACTATGTGTCTGACCGGAAATAGATGGTAAAGATCCGCCCCAAGCATGTTCTGCCTGCTCAAAACCTTTCTCAATTGCATCCTGCATCTTCTTCATCTTATCGACATCATCCCCAGCCAATGCCTTTGCAAAATCAAAGATTCTCTGAGAAGTCTGCTTTACTCCCCAGTAGCCGTCCTCAGATATCGCTTCCTGAGCCTCCGCTTTTGTCTGAGCATCTACTGTGAAATTCCCACTGGCAATCTGTCTCCAAAAACTGTCGCTGCCTGCCTGAAGGCCGGTAATCCCCTGCTTCTGGAAAATCCCCGTCATCATGTTCGTAAAACGGGTCATCTGATTATCCATATCAGCCTTCAAACTCTGTACCAATGCCGCCCTCTCGGAATCGCTCATCTTTCTGCTCACTTTAGCATCCTGGCTGATTTCTACACGGTCTGTACTTGTCTTAGATGTAACCGCACTCACTGCATCCTTTACATCCTGCTGTGCTGCATTAGTCTTAGCGGCTGCAGTTGCGCTCTGAGAACTTATGGTATTGTATTGACTATTTTGACTATAAAGATAGTCCATATCATTCACTCTCACGTGATCTCCTCCTTCCTTCTTATATGGAAAATATAGTATTCTTCGCAATAGTAATATCGGCTCAATTCATGGAAATATTAAGTCATTCTGGAAATTAAAACAATTTTAGAGTAACTGTTCAAAGGCGCCCGCTTTCATATTTCTATGAAAGCGGGCGCCTTTGGTTTGCATGACTGTTCTTTTCCTTACAGTTCGCCGATAACAGAACTCTCCGGTTCTTCCACCAAAACCTGATGATACACCTCAAGAATTGTGGATTGTATCCTTTCTCTGGTGCCGGAATTAATTGGATGTGCGATATCGCGATATTCCCCATCTACCGCTTTTTTGCTGGGCATAGCGATAATAGCCCTTTCTCCCCTTCAATCACCTTAATATCATGAACTACAAATTCATCATCCAGTGTAATAGATACCACCGCTTTTAATTTTCCCTCTTTTGCTACCTTTCGTACACGTACATCCGTAATCTGCATGTTCTCCAGTCTCCTTTCTAAATGCCGCATCTGCCGGTGAACCATACATAAAATGCATCTTAACATTTTCCGACAAAGATACCTATAAGGCATAAAGTATGGTATTACAGAGCGTATCTTTCGTTCTTTTCTATCACGACTTTCACGCCATCCTCCCCTACATAGCGCGTGTTCGCCCTGATTGTACCACGGCTTTCTACAATGCAGTTTTCGATATAAGTGTTATCGCCGAGATACACATCATTCAAAATTATGGAATTTTTAATCACACAATTATTCCCAACGAATGTCTTTTTAAACAATATGGAATTCTCCACAGTACCATTGATAATCGTTCCGCTTCCCACCAAACTATTCTTCACAGCCGAACCCGGATTGTATTTTGCCGGCGGCAGATCACTAACCTTGGAATAAATCTTCGGGTATTCATTAAAAAAGTAGTTTCTTACCTCCGGCTTCAAGAAGTCCATATTCGTGTGATAATAATCCTCCACCGTAGAAATATTACTCCAATAGCTTTTAATCTTATATCCGTACATTTTTTTCAGGTTCTTATAGCGGATTAAAATATCATTTACAAAATCATATCGGTCCTCCTCCACACAACGCTCCACCAGATCAATCAACAACCGCCTGCGAATAATATAAATTCCTGTGGAAATCGTACAGGATTTGGCCACCATCGGTTTCTCTTCAAAATCATCAATACGGTAATTCTCATTCATATGTACCGTACCGAAACGAGTAGCATCTTCTCCTGGCTCCAAATCCTTACAGACAACCGTAATATCGGCCTTTTTTTCCAGATGATATTCCAAAATCTTATTATAATCCATTTTATAAATAGCATCCCCCGAGGTGACGATCACGTAAGGTTCATGACACCCTTTCAGGAAATCCAAATTCTGGAATATGGCGTCTGCCGTTCCACGATACCAATATCCATTCTCCACCGTAATTGTTGGACTGAACACATACAGTCCACCTTGCTTCCTCCCAAAATCCCACCACTTGGAGGAATTCAGATGCTCATTCAAAGATCGGGAATTGAACTGTGTAAGCACCGCAACCTTCTGTACATGTGAATTACTCATATTGCTCAATGCAAAATCAATCGCCCGGTAACTGCCGGCTATCGGCATCGCCGCAACTGCACGTTTCGATGTCAGCTCATGCATCTTCCGGCTATTTCCGCCTGCAAGAATCAAGCCTACTGCTTTCATATCCGATCACCTGCCTTTATCAAAATCTCTCCTCCTGCGAGTATACCATCCTTATAATCCTTTACGGCAGTGACTCCACTGATCGCCGTATTCTTACCAATCTTCACACTCGAAGGTATGACTGAATTCTCACCAATCGTAACAAGCCCACCACTATATACTTGCGGCTTTTCTTTATTTTCTACTTCTCCGCCGATACCAATCACCACATCGTCACCAATGTTTGTATCCTCCGCAATAATCGCTCTGTCAATCACACAGTTATTCCCAATCGTCACACCTCGCATGATAATGGAATCTCGCACGATCGAGCCCTTTCCAACCGTAACACCAGCTCCGAGAACAGAGTTTCTGACTTCTCCATAGATCTCACAGCTATTGCTAATCAGACTGCGTTCCACAACAGACTGTTCCGAAATATACTGCGGCGGAAGATTCTCGCTGTTTGTATAAATCTTCCAAAATTCCTCATAAAGATTGAACTCCGGTATAATATCAATCAATTCCATATTCGCTTCCCAATAGGAACTTAATGTGCCGACATCCTTCCAATAACCATTGTACTCATATGCAAACATCCGTTTCCCGAGCCCATGACAATATGGAATGATATGCTTTCCAAAATCACAATTCTCCTGCCGGGAGAGTGCAATCAATGATTCGCGAAGTACGGGCCAACTGAAAATATAAATCCCCATAGATGCAAGATTGCTGCTCGGCTTGGCCGGTTTTTCTTCAAAATTCTGAATTCTGCTCTCCGTATCCGTCACCACAATTCCAAAACGGCTTGCTTCCTCCATCGGCACCGGCATTGCCGCAATCGTGACATCCGCATGATTCGCTTTATGAAAATCCAGCATCACCTCATAATCCATCTTATAAATATGATCACCGGAAAGAATCAAAACATAATCGGGATGAAAAGACTCCATATAGTTCATGTTCTGATAAATGGCATTGGCCGTACCCGTATACCATTCACTGCTTGTACTCTTCTCATACGGCGGCAGAATCGTCACTCCACCTACGTTACGGTCTAAATCCCATGGTATTCCGATTCCAATATGTGTATTGAGTCTCAACGGCTGATATTGTGTCAATACTCCCACTGTATCGACTCCTGAATTAATACAGTTGCTGAGTGGAAAATCAATGATCCGATACTTACCGCCAAATGCAACCGCTGGTTTCGCCACCTTAGCCGTCAATACTCCAAGGCGACTACCTTGTCCACCTGCTAAAAGCATGGCAATCATTTCTTTTTTAATCATTGTTGTCACCCCATTTCTAGATAGTTGTACCTATTATAACATATTTTTCGCAATCATAAACATATTTTACAAAAAAAATACCAAGTTTTTCTGGTTTTTGTTAAAAAGGCACAAAAAGAACCTCTTGGATTTTTTATCATATATAGTTATAATATAAGAAGTAATCACAGATTATGCCTAAAAATTATCAAGGGAAGGACTTGTATTATGTACAAGATAAATTTTCAGAAACCAATCCATATACATTTTATTGGAATCGGCGGTATCAGTATGAGCGGTCTTGCGGAAATTCTAATTGAAGAAGGATTTACTGTATCCGGATCTGATATGAAGCAATCACCATTGACAGCACAACTTGAAAAAAAGGGCGCTCAGATTTTTTATGGACAAAGCGCTTCCAACATTATTGATGGAATCGACGTTGTCGTGTACACCGCCGCAATTCACAAAGATAATCCGGAATTGATTGAAGCCGTAGCAAGAAAGATTCCCACTCTATCCCGGGCTGAACTTCTTGGTCAACTCATGAAAAATTATGATACTTCTATTGCAGTGTCAGGAACACACGGAAAGACCACTACCACTTCCATGATCTCTCATATTCTTCTGGAGAACAATCTAGATCCGACGATATCCGTGGGCGGAATTTTAAAAGCAATCGGTGGCAATATCCGTGTAGGACATTCTCAGACTTTCATTACAGAAGCATGCGAATATACGAATAGCTTTCTTCATTTTTATCCAAAAATCAGTATCATTCTTAATATTGAAGAAGACCATCTGGATTTCTTTAAAGACCTGGAAGACATTCGTCATTCTTTCCATCAATTTGCCGCACTGCTCCCTTCAGACGGCACATTAATTATCAATTCTGATATCAAAGACTATTCAGAAATATATCATGGATTGGACTGCAATACGATTACCTATGGATTGTACAATCAAGCGGATTATGGCGCTTCCAACATCCAGTTCGACGACAAAGGAGCCGTTTCTTTTGATTTACTAAAAAAAGGAGAATACGCAGAACATATCGTTCTGTCCGTTCCAGGTAATCATAACGTATCGAATGCACTCGCTTCCATAGCCGTTGCAGAGCTCCTGAATATTCCTATGAAATTAATCAAATCCGGCCTCCTGTCTTTCACCGGTACGGATCGTCGTTTTGAATATAAAGGCAATTTTGACGGCGTCTCTGTGATTGATGATTACGCACATCATCCAACGGAAATTACAGCAACGCTAAAAGCAGCTCAGAACTATCCTCACAAGAAGCTCTGGTGTGTTTTCCAGCCACATACTTATACCAGAACAAAGGCATTTTTTCACGAGTTTGCAGAAGCGCTTTCCCATGCGGATCACGTCGTACTAGCTGACATCTATGCCGCCCGTGAAACAGACGATCTGGGAATTTCTTCCAGGGATCTGGCCGCCGAGATCAGGAAGTTGGGAACCGATGCAAGCTACCTCCCCTCTTTCGATGAGATTCAAAACTACCTCCGCCAAGAGTGTATCCACGGGGATCTGTTGATAACTATGGGAGCCGGAGACGTTGTAAACATCGGCGAAAACTTGCTTCAACAATAGTTATCCACACTTTCCACAAACAAGTTATCTACAAAAAACATTCCGATGCCAACAAAAAATTCTTTTTAATCCTGTTGACAGATGCTATAATACGTTTACACATTTGATTAGCAAAAGGCGGCATCGAAATATGAAGACATTGACTATAAAAAACACAACGCATGCAAATGCAACATTGATCTCCAATGATTTTATTGATCATTATATGGTTTCCGCCAATGGTGAATTTGTAAAGATCTATCTCTTTTTACTCCGTCACCTGGATGATCCCTGCTCTACGCTCTCCGTCAGCAGGATTGCAGACTACTTGAATAATACAGAAAATGATATTCTGAGATCTTTCAAATATTGGGAAAGCAAAGGCTTACTTGCTTTGGATACAGATGCCGAAGGAAATATCACTGGTATCTGTATCGAGAGGAATCCAATACTTTCTACACAAGAGACAAGCCCTCTCAAACCACTTCGCCAACAGCAACCGGAAGCAACATCGAATATAGGGAAATTTTCTGATGGAAATGCCTCTTCTGTCAAGCCATCCAAAGCGATTCCCCTGAATTCCTTCCGGGCGCAAAAAGAATTGAAAAATCTATATTTTATCGCTGAACAATATCTTGGCAAAACTTTGACCGCAATCGAGATTGAAACCATTACTTATTTTTACGAGGAACTTGGTTTGTCTGCCGATGTTATTGAATATTTGCTGGGCTCCTGTGTTGAGAATGGTCACAAGAGCATTCATTATATTCGAAAGGTCGCCCTTTCCTGGACAAAAGCAGGGATTACCACCGTTGAAGAAGCACGATTATTATCAGCAAATTACAACAAAAATTGTTACACTGTGATGAATTCTTTCGGAATCAAAGGACGAGCACCCGCCCCATCGGAAATCACTTACATAGAAAAATGGAGCGGCGAATACGGATTTTCTCTGGATATTATCAAGGAAGCCTGCGACCGCACCATTTCCGTGATTCATCAGCCGAGTTTCGATTATGCGGACAAGATACTGAAAAAATGGTCAGAAAATGGAGTAAAGCATCTTCAAGACATTACAACTCTAGATCAGGCATTTCAAAAAAGTAAACAGGAAAAGAAATCTGTGAAACCCACAAAATCTGTCACCAAAAACTTGAATAATTTTGAACGTCGGTCGTACGATATGGATTCTCTGGAAAAGAAATTATTAAATACGAACTAGAAAAGGAGCACCTCTTGGGACTGAAAGCATCACAATATCAGGCGATTATGCGTACATATGAACAAAAGCAGCTAAAAAGCCATGACATAGCGACAAAGCGCTATGAAGAAGTCTGTGGATGTATTCCAGAATTTAAGTCCTTGGATGATTCCATAGCCGCGCTATCTGTCCAACACGGCAGACGCCTTCTGGATGGAGATGAAAATGCATTGCTTTCTCTCCGGGAAAAGATCGACCGTCTACGCGAGGACAAACGAAACCTTCTTAAAAACGGCGGATTTTCTGTAGACTATCTGGAACCAGTTTATGAATGTCAGGATTGTCAAGATACTGGTTATATCGGGAATGAAAAATGTCACTGCCTAGAACAAGCCATCATTGAATCGCTCTATCAGCAATCTAATTTAAAAGATGTACTGATTCATGAGAATTTCAATACATTTTCTATGCAATACTATTCCGAGAACTTTGTGGATCCAAAAACAAATCGTTCCTCCCGGGCGATCATGACAGAAGCATTACAGACGTGCAAAGCCTTTACCGTAAACTTTCAATCCCTATCCCCGAATCTTCTTCTTTATGGAGATGTTGGAGTTGGAAAAACATTTCTCTCCCATTGCATAGCAAAAGAATTGATGGATGCAGGATATTCCGTTCTCTACTTTTCCTCTGCAGAATTTTTTTCCATATTTGAACGGATCACATTCCATAAAGACGATGGCGACGCAGAAAACATACGCGAATATATTCATGATTGTGATTTACTGATTATTGACGATCTCGGCACTGAAATGACAAACAATTTTATTACATCCAGTCTTTTCACTTGTATCAATGAGCGTCTTTTAAATCAAAAATCTACGATTATATCCACGAATATTACTCTGGACACGCTTGCCGATCTGTATACAGAGCGGACCTTTTCTAGAATTACCAGTAATTATACGATGCTGAGAATTGTAGGCGACGACATACGAATCAAAAAACGATTAATGAACAGGGAGGATGCATAATGTTACGTCGAACAGAACGCAGTTTAGAAAACATTCCAATAGGAGCACTTGGTCTGATTCCTATTATAGGATGTCAAGAGATGGGGCAGCGCGTAAATGATTACCTCGTAAAATGGCGAAAGGAAAGCGAATCTGAACACAAAGACGACGTCGCTTTCTCCGGTTATGTGAGAGATACTTTCCTGATCAATGCCAACGTTCCACGCTTTGGTTCCGGTGAGGCCAAGGGTATTATTGAAGAATCGGTACGCGGAATGGATCTTTATTTGTTGGTCGATGTCTGCAATTACAGTATCCGGTATTCACTGACAGGAAACCAAAATTACATGTCCCCGGACGATCATTTTCAGAATCTGAAGCGTGTCATTGCTGCAATCGGCGGAAAGGGACGGCGTATCAATGTTATTATGCCATTCCTCTATGAAAGCCGCCAGCACAAAAGAAATGGCCGCGAATCTCTTGACTGTGCGTTGGCGCTGCAAGAACTGGCTCGTATGGGAGTAGACAATATTATCACTTTCGACGCACACGATCCTCGCGTCCAAAACGCGATCCCATTGCATGGATTCGAAACGGTTCCTTCTACGTATCAATTTATCAAGGGATTGCTTCGCAGCGTCAAAGATCTCCAAATTGATGCCGATCATATGATGGCAATCAGTCCAGATGAAGGTGGTACTAACCGAGCCGTATATCTGGCAAACGTCCTCGGTCTGGATATGGGAATGTTCTACAAACGCCGCGATTACACCAAAATTGTCAACGGACGCAACCCCATCGTCGCACACGAATTTTTGGGCAGTTCGGTGGAGGGTAAAGACGTGATCATCATTGACGATATGATCTCCTCCGGGGACAGTATTATTGAAGTTGCAACCGAATTAAAGAAACGGAAAGCGAAACGTATCTTTGCCGCTGCTACATTCGGTCTGTTCACAAATGGAATGGACAAATTCGACCGGGCTTATGAAGAGGGCATTCTGACTGGTATTCTGACAACAAACCTCATTTATCAGTCGCCTGAGCTTCTGAGCAGGCCTTATTATATCAACTGTGACATGAGTAAATATATTGCATTGATTATTGACACCTTGAATCACGATGGCTCCATCAATGAATTACTGAATCCGAATGAAAGGATTCAACACGTGATTAATAAATATAATAATGGCGAACCTGTCTGATAATAAAAACGCCCATTGCTGTTTTTCTCGTCTGAGACATCCAGCAACGGACGTTTTTTCATACTATGGCTCTAATGATACTATGGCATTAATTTTGCTTTGGGGGATGAAGTCCTGATCCGCAGCCGCAAGCGCCGCAGGACGCACAATTCCCGCCACAACTGCTTTTTCCCGATTTTTTGTCTTTGTAAATACTCCGAATCGCCAATATCACAATTGCCAACACGATCATTCCCACTATGATTGTAGAAAGATTTTCACGAATGAAACCCAACATTTTTCACCTCATCTATGCTTTTACTTTCTGAGCCGTAATACTCGATACATTGATCCGCAGAGAATTACTTTCTTTATACGGCCGGAACAACAAATACAGAAAACCAGCAACAATCAGCATTGCAACTATGACACCGAGTCCAAACTGACCTGTCGTAAACCATGTTCCAAACTGATAAATGCAAAGCGATACCGCATAAGCCAAAAACGTCTGATATCCAATCGCAAACCAAGTCCATTTTGCGCTGTTCATTTCTCTTTTGATGGCTCCGATCGCTGCAAAACAGGGTGCACAAAGCAGATTAAACACCAGGAAAGAGTATGCTGCGACAGCTGTAAAGCTTCCAGCCAGTGTTCCCCAGATTTCTTCTCCTTCTTCCGCCACCTCTACATAACCGTACAGAATACCAAACGTACCTACTACATTTTCTTTTGCTACGAGCCCTGTAATCGCCGCAACCGCAGCTCTCCAGTCTCCCCAGCCTAACGGAGTAAAAATCCATGCAAATGCATTTCCAATTGTTGCCAGGAAACCATCGCTCAAGTCCTCGACCATTCCAAAACTTCCATTGACAACCCCAAAATTCGAGGTAAACCACACCAGAATCGTAGACAGAAGAATAATGGTTCCCGCTTTCTTGATAAAGGACCATCCGCGCTCCCACATACTGCGCAGCACATTGCCGACTGTCGGCCAATGATATGTCGGAAGCTCCATAACGAAAGGAGCTGGATCGCCAGCAAATAGCTTCGTCTTCTTCAGAATAACACCAGAACAGATAATCGCCGCAATTCCTACGAAATATGCGCTTGGCGCCACCCAGGAAGCTCCGCCAAAAAGCGCTCCTGCAATCAATCCTATGATCGGCATTTTTGCTCCACACGGGATGAAGGTCGTCGTCATAATCGTCATTTTTCGATCACGATCATTCTCAATCGTACGAGACGCCATAATTCCCGGTACACCACAACCGCTTCCTATCAGCATCGGGATAAATGACTTTCCAGACAGACCAAATTTACGGAAAATACGATCCATGATAAACGCAACTCTCGCCATATATCCGCAGGACTCCAGAAATGCCAGGAAAATAAACAAAACCAGCATCTGTGGTACAAATCCGAGAACCGCACCGACACCTGCCATGATTCCGTCCAGAATCAATCCTTGCAGCCAGTCCGCACAATGAATACTTACCAGTACACTTTCGATCGCCGGCGGAATGATCTCACCAAACAGAACATCATTTGTCCAATCCGTCACAAATGTACCGACAGTTGAAACGGAAACATAATAGACAAGCCACATAACCGCGGCAAAAATCGGAAGTGCAAGCCAGCGATTCGTAACAATCCGGTCAATTTTATCCGATGTTGTCAGCTGCTCTTTATTTGCTTTTGTGTAAACCCCAGTTATGATCGAGGAGATATAATGATATCGTTCATTCGTAATAACACTTTCCGCATCATCATCCAATGCCTCCTCAGCCTCTGCCACGATACTTTCTACATTTGGAAGACGAGACATCTGCTCCGCGATCTTGTCATCCCTCTCAAAGAGCTTGATTGCATAAAACCGCTTCTGCACCTCTGGTATCGTCGTATCAAGCATGGCCTCGATACTTTCCAGATACGCTTCCACTTCCACCCGGAATTTATGTACCGAAACAGATACATCCTTATTCTGAGCGACAGCCACAGCCCTTTCCACCGCCTCTTGAATACCATTTCCTTTTAATGCGGAAATTTCAATCACTTCGCATCCCAGCTTCTTCCCGAGTGCTACCGTGTCAATTCGATCTCCGTTCTTCTCTACAATATCCATCATGTTGATGGCCATTATGACTGGAATTCCAAGTTCCATAAGTTGTGTACTCAGATAAAGATTTCTCTCCAGGTTCGTCCCATCGACTATATTCAGAATAACATCCGGGCGCTCTGTTATCAAGTATGTTCTCGAAACCACTTCTTCTAATGTGTAAGGAGATAAAGAGTATATACCAGGTAAATCCATAATAATGACGTCCTTATTCCCTTTCCATTTTCCTTCCTTCTTCTCCACCGTAACTCCCGGCCAGTTACCGACAAACTGGTTCGAGCCGGTCAGCGCATTGAACAACGTTGTCTTTCCACTGTTTGGGTTTCCGGCAAGCGCAATTTTTACTCCCATTTTCACATCCTCCTATACCTACATATTGTTGCCTCTCAAAAATACTTTTAGTATTCGTCTATGCCACCTCAATCATCTCTGCATCTGCTTTGCGCAAAGACAATTCATACCCTCTCACTGTCACCTCGATAGGATCTCCCAAAGGCGCAACCTTGCGGACATAGACATTCGTTCCCTTTGTAATTCCCATGTCCATGATCCTTCTTTTTACTGCACCCGCCCCGTGAAGCTTCACGACGGAAACAGTTTGGTTGCATTTCACATCTCTTAACGTTTTCATTTTTCTCCTCCTTCAGACCATAATTTTATTTGCTATTCCCCGGTTAATAGCTACACGAGAATCTTTCACCTGAACAATTACATTTCCTTGATTTGCGGAAACGATTTTTACGATCTCTCCCATATGAAATCCCAGTCTTTCCAAAAACTTTTTCGTTTCGCTTTTCCCGCCGATCCTTTTAATTTCTACTGCTTCTCCCACACCCATCATTGTCAATGGCATCCCATCTCCTCCTTCATCACCGTTTTTCATTACTCTCTCTGGTTCATATACCAATCGTTAGTTTATACTAACCTTTCTCGCATGGTTCATTATATTCTTTTTGATAATAATTGTCAATATCAAAATCTTGATTTTTTATATTCCTTCCAGAATTTTGTAAAACTCTTTCGGTAAAATCATTTCTATAAAAGATAGCACACAATTATTAATCGCATGAAAAAAAGCAGCAGAGCTGCTACACTCTACTGCTTTCCAATTAGCCATTCAATGATTCTATTCTTCTACGAATTCTAGCTTTTCCTCTTCCTCGATGACCTCATCATCAAACATAATCTCATCTTCCATCATTATATCTGAATCCAGGCAGACATCTCGATACTTCTTCATACCTGTACCCGCCGGAATATGCTTTCCGATGATCACGTTTTCTTTCAAGCCAACCAGATGATCGACTTTTCCTTTGATCGCCGCTTCTGTCAAGACTTTTGTCGTCTCCTGGAAGGATGCCGCAGACAGGAAGGAATCTGTAGCCAAGGAAGCTTTCGTGATACCAAGCATAATCTGTTCACCCACTGCAGGTTCTTTTCCCGCAGCGATAGCAGCCTCATTTACCTCTTCCAGTTCCAAAACATCCACCATAGAACCTGGCAAAAGTTCGGTATCTCCCTTTTCCTCAATCCGAATCTTCTTCAGCATCTGACGCACAATCACCTCGATATGCTTATCGTTGATCTCCACGCCCTGCAGACGGTATACTCGCTGCACTTCCTGAAGCATATAGTCCTGAACAGCACGCAGCCCTTTGATCTTCAGGATATCATGTGGATTCACACTACCTTCCGTAAGCTCGTCTCCGGCTTCTAATACTGCTCCATCCTGAATCTTAATTCTAGAACCGTACGGAATCAAATATGCCTTTGATTCTCCGGTTTCATCATTTGAAACAATGATTTCCCGTCTCTTCTTCGTATCATTAATCGTCGCTGTTCCAGCAAATTCCGTGATAATCGCAAGTCCTTTCGGCTTTCTCGCCTCAAACAACTCCTCCACACGCGGAAGACCCTGAGTGATATCATCACCGGCCACACCTCCCGTATGGAAGGTACGCATAGTCAACTGTGTACCCGGCTCACCAATGGACTGCGCTGCAATGATGCCGACAGCCTCGCCGACCTGCACAGCCTCGCCGGTCGCCATATTGGCTCCATAGCATTTCGAACAAACACCATTCTTACATCTACAGGTCAGAATCGTGCGAATCTTCACCTTCTCGATTGGTCCACCTTGTTCATTGACTCCTTGTTCCATCACCTTCTCAGCGCGCCTTGGCGTGATCATATGATTTGCTTTGACAATGATATTACCATCTTTGTCCTTGATATCGTCACATGCAAATCGCCCGGTGATACGCTCCTGAAGACTTTCAATCTCTTCGTTTCCATCCATGAACGCTTTGACATACATACCAGGAATCTCCTGTCCTGGTTTGACGCAATCGCTATCATGTATGATCAATTCCTGGGAAACGTCTACCAGACGTCTCGTCAGATATCCGGAATCGGCAGTACGGAGTGCAGTATCGGACAAACCTTTTCTGGCTCCATGTGCCGACATGAAATACTCCAGTACGTCCAACCCTTCACGGAAATTCGATTTGATCGGCAACTCAATGGTCCGACCTGTTGTATCCGCCATCAATCCACGCATACCAGCCAACTGTTTAATCTGTTTATCGGAACCACGGGCTCCTGAATCCGCCATCATAAAGATATTGTTATACTCATCCAGACCTGTCAGCAAAGCCTCCGTCAACTTGTCATCTGTCACTTTCCAGGTCTCAACAACT
Source organism: Hespellia sp. (assembly GCA_022790755.1). Classification (GTDB taxonomy): domain Bacteria; phylum Bacillota; class Clostridia; order Lachnospirales; family Lachnospiraceae; genus Mediterraneibacter_A. Next base: position 42,526 of record JAAVXR010000077.1, read on the forward strand.
TCTTTGTAACGTTCTTCCTCCGTGATCAAACCACGCTTGTAGTTCTTGGTGATCCTATCCACCGTATCCTGCGCGTTCTGGATCAGTTGCGGTTTCTCCGGCGGTACTGTCATATCCGATATAGATACCGTCATGGCCGCCCTTGTGGAATATTTATAGCCGATGGATTTGACATGATCCAATACTTCTGCCGTCTGCGTGGAACCATGTGTATTAATAACCTTTTCCAAGATCTGCTTCAGTTGCTTCTTACCTACATGGAAATCAATTTCCGGTAGCAACTCATTGCCTTCTACTTCCCGACCGACAAAGCCCAGATCCTGCGGAATGATCTCATTGAAAAGCATACGTCCCAGCGTGACGTCGATTACACCACTCTTCTGTGTACCGTCCTCAAGTGTCTTGCTGACACGAACATGGATCTTAGAGTGCAGGGTAATATATCCATTCTCATAGGCCAGAATCGCCTCATTCAAATTCTTAAAATATTTCCCTTCGCCTTTGGCCCCAGGTCTCTCCTGCGTGAGATAATAGATTCCAAGCACCATATCCTGAGAAGGTACGGCTACCGGTCCACCGTCTGAGGGCTTCAGCAAGTTGTTCGGTGAAAGCAACAAGAATCGGCATTCCGACTGTGCTTCCACAGATAGCGGTACGTGAACCGCCATCTGGTCTCCATCGAAATCGGCATTGTAGGCCGTACATACCAGCGGATGCAGTTTGATCGCTTTTCCCTCTACAAGAATCGGCTCAAACGCCTGAATTCCAAGTCTGTGCAACGTAGGCGCACGGTTCAACATAACCGGATGTTCTTTGATGACTTCTTCCAATACATCCCATACTTCCGGTTGGAGACGCTCTACCATTTTCTTGGCATTTTTGATATTATGCGCGGTCCCGTTTGCCACCAGTTCTTTCATGACGAACGGCTTAAACAGCTCAATTGCCATTTCTTTTGGAAGACCACACTGATAAATCTTAAGTTCCGGTCCAACGACAATAACCGAACGTCCAGAATAATCCACACGTTTACCGAGCAAATTCTGACGGAAACGTCCAGATTTTCCTTTCAGCATATCGGAGAGCGATTTTAACGCACGATTTCCTGGTCCTGTCACAGGCCTCCCACGACGTCCATTGTCAATCAACGCATCCACCGCTTCCTGGAGCATTCTCTTTTCATTTCGAACAATAATGTCCGGAGCACCCAGCTCCAACAATCTCTTCAATCGGTTATTCCGATTGATAATTCTTCTATACAGATCATTCAGATCCGACGTCGCAAAACGTCCGCCATCCAACTGTACCATTGGACGCAGATCTGGCGGAATGACAGGAATCGCCGTCAGAATCATCCATTCCGGCTTATTTCCGGACTCTCGAAATGCCTCCACGACCTCCAAGCGTTTCACGATTCTTGCACGTTTCTGACCGGTTGCATTTCCTAACCCTGCCTGTAATTCTTCGTATTCCTTCTCCAGATCAATGGACTCCAGCAACTCCTGAATCGCTTCCGCACCCATTCCCACACGGAAGGCGCTTCCCCATTTCTCTCTTGCCTCCTGATGTTCCTGCTCGGAGAGCACTTGCTTATACTGCAGATCACTTTCCCCTTTGTCGAGTACAATATAAGAAGCAAAATACAGAACGCGCTCCAACGTTCTTGGCGAAATATCCAGAATCAATCCCATACGGCTGGGAATTCCTTTAAAATACCAGATATGGGAAACCGGAGCCGCCAGTGCAATATGCCCCATACGTTCGCGACGAACGCTGGCCTTCGTCACTTCCACGCCACAGCGGTCGCAAACTACGCCCTTGTAACGGATTTTTTTATACTTTCCACAATGACATTCCCAATCCTTACTTGGTCCAAAAATCTTTTCGCAGAACAAGCCGTCCTTCTCCGGCTTCAAAGTCCTGTAATTGATTGTCTCTGGTTTTGTCACTTCACCTCTGGACCATTCCAGAATCTTCTCCGGTGAAGCCAGGCCGATCTTAATTGCATCAAAAGTCAATGGCTGATATTGTTGTTCATTATTACTTATTGGCATATATTCGGCTCCTCCTATTCCACATCATCCGAATAGTCTTCGAATTCCATGTCCACATTTTCGTAATCATCCAGCTCTTCCTCTGTCTCTTCTTCCACATCCAGCAGCTCTTCTCCTATGAATTCCTGCTCTGTGAAACCATGGTCTCCGTAGGATTCGTTGTCATCCCGATACCTTCTGTCCCCCTCGATAATAGAGTTCAGGTTGGTGTCACCATAATCTGCCGTTTCCATAATCTCCACTTCCGTGTTGTCATCGCGAAGCACTCTCACATCCAGGCCAAGTGACTGGAGTTCCTTCAGCAATACCTTGAAAGATTCCGGTATACCAGGTTCCGGAATATTCTCGCCCTTGATAATTGCCTCGTAGGTCTTCACACGTCCGATGACATCGTCGGATTTCACTGTCAAAATCTCCTGCAACGTGTAAGATGCACCATAAGCCTCAAGTGCCCAAACTTCCATCTCACCGAAACGCTGTCCACCGAACTGAGCTTTTCCACCCAATGGCTGTTGTGTTACCAGAGAATAAGGACCCGTAGAACGCGCATGAATCTTATCGTCTACCAGGTGATGCAGCTTTAGATAATGCATATGGCCGATTGTTACCGGACTATCAAAAAATTCTCCGGTACGACCATCCCGCAAACGAACCTTTCCATCCCTGGAAAGCGGAACCCCTTTCCACAGGCTTCTATGCTCCCTGTTCTCATACAGATATTTCATCACCTCTGGAAGTAATTCTTCCTTATGCTTCTTCTCAAAGTCTTCCCACTCCAGATTAACATAATCATTTGCCAGATCCAACGTATCCATAATGTCATTCTCATCTGCACCGTCAAACACCGGTGTGGAAATGTTAAATCCAAGCGCTTTCGCCGCCAAACTCAAATGAATCTCCAAAACCTGTCCGATATTCATACGGGACGGCACACCCAAAGGATTCAACACAATATCCAACGGCCGTCCATTCGGCAGGAATGGCATATCTTCCACTGGAAGCACACGAGAAACAACACCTTTATTTCCATGACGTCCTGCCATCTTATCTCCAACAGAAATCTTTCTCTTCTGCGCGATATAAATGCGAACCGCCTGGTTGACTCCTGGAGACAATTCATCACCGTTCTCCCTGGTAAATACTTTGGCATCCACGACAATTCCATACTCACCGTGGGGCACCTTCAAAGAAGTATCTCTTACCTCTCTCGCCTTCTCACCAAATATCGCGCGAAGCAGACGCTCCTCTGCCGTCAGCTCTGTCTCTCCCTTTGGAGTTACTTTGCCGACCAGAATATCTCCGGCACGCACTTCTGCACCGATCCGGATAATTCCTCTCTCATCCAAATCTTTCAGTGCATCATCGCCGACACCTGGAATATCCCTTGTAATCTCTTCCGGTCCCAACTTCGTATCGCGCGCTTCCGCTTCGTATTCTTCAATATGCACCGAAGTATATACATCATCCTGCACCAGACGCTCACTCAACAGAACCGCATCCTCATAATTATAGCCTTCCCAGGTCATAAATCCAATCAATGGATTCTTACCGAGCGCCATCTCGCCATTTGCCGTGGAAGGTCCGTCCGCGATTACCTCATCCGCCTCCACACGGTCCCCTTTATTGACAATCGGCCTCTGATTATAACAGTTGCTCTGATTACTGCGCAGAAATTTTGTTAATTTATACGTGTGACGGTTTCCGTCATCCTGTCTCACCACAATCTCTGTGGATGTCGCTCGCTCAACAATACCGCCCTGCTCCGCAACCACACAGACGCCGGAATCCACAGCCGCCTTTGTCTCCATACCAGTTCCAACTACTGGAGCCTCCGTCATCAGAAGCGGAACTGCCTGACGCTGCATGTTGGAACCCATCAGCGCACGGTTTGCATCGTCATTTTCCAGGAAAGGAATCAACGCTGTCGCGACAGAAAATACCATCTTCGGCGAGACGTCCATATAATCAAATCTGCTCCGCTCATATTCCTGTGTCTCTTCCCGGTACCGACCAGATACATTCTTACGCACAAAATGTCCTTCTGCATCCAAAGGTTCATTCGCCTGCGCCACATGATAGTTATCCTCTTCATCCGCCGTCATGTATACGACTTCATCTGTGACAACCGGGCTCTCCGGATCTGTCTTATCTATCTTACGATAAGGAGCTTCCACAAAACCGTACTGGTTAATCCTTGCATAACATGCAAGCGAGTTGATCAGACCGATATTTGGACCTTCAGGAGTCTCGATCGGACACATTCTTCCATAATGTGAATAGTGAACGTCCCGGACCTCAAACCCGGCACGATCCCTCGATAATCCTCCTGGTCCCAACGCGGACAAACGCCGTTTGTGCGTCAACTCACCCAGTGGATTATTCTGATCCATAAACTGTGACAA
>JAAVXR010000078.1 GCA_022790755.1 Hespellia sp.
AAGGAAATCATTCCAGAATGCCAGTGAATTGAGAATTACCATTGTGGAAATAATAGGTTTTAAAAGTGGTAGAACAATCTTAAAAAATGTTTGCGAGTGCGTACATCCATCTATATATGCTGCCTCTTCCAGCGCTATCGGAACATTTCCTTTAATAAAGCCATGGAACATAAATACCGACATTGCCATAGAAAAACCTGTGTGCATAAAGATCAGGGTAATTCTGTGATTGAGTATATTTAATGTTCCGCCGTAAATACTTACCAGAGGAATCATGATAGCCTGGAATGGAATTATCATAGAGGCCACCATCAATGCGAATGTAAGTTTTGAGATTCCGTTATTATGGCGCACGATATAATATGCTAACATCGCTGCAAGCAATGTTACAAGCACAGTCGCCGATACCGTTACAATCAATGAATTCTTAAATGCATTCAAAAAATCCATCTGTGTAAATGCTTTGACAAAATTATCAAAAGATAATCCCTTAATCGTATACAGCCAGGAGAAAGGACTCTTGATGATGTCCCTTTTCTGTTTCAGGGAATTGATGATTACCATGATAAATGGAAACATATAAGCGATAAAAATAATAATCAACCCAATCATCGCCAGTGCATTGGTTACTTTTCTTTTTGTTCCGCCGATTGTTGTCTGATTCATTATGCATCCACCTCCTGTTTCTTTGTAAAGTAAACTTGAAGACCACTGATTGCTGCCACGATAATAAATAAGATAAAGGCCTCGGCCTGACCAACGCCAAACAACCGGGATGTAAATGCTTTCTCATATACGTGCATCGCCGCCATCTCTGTTGTCCCGTACGGTGCTCCAGCTGTCAACGATAGATTCACATCATACACCATAAAAGCGCGTGACAAGGTCAGGAACAGACAGATTGTGATGGAAGACATCATCAGAGGCAAAATAATGTTTTTCAGCTTTGTAAATCCCGAAGCGCCATCTATACTTGCCGCCTCCATGACATCCTCGCTCAATCCCATGAATCCTGCCACATAAATCAGAATCATATAGCCAGATAACTGCCAAACAGAAACGACAACCAATGCGATAAATGCATTCGTCGGATCGGATAGCCAGGATACTTCAAACAACTTCCACCCTGTGCTTTCCCCAATATTTACAAATACCCTTGAGAATACAAATTGCCAGATATATCCAAGGACGATACCACCTATCAGATTTGGAGTAAAAAAACCTGCACGGAAAAAATTTTGCCCTTTTATTCCTCTCGTAAGGAGATACGCGATCGCAAACGCAAGTATATTTACGATCAAAACAACAAAAATGACATATTTAAAAGTAAGGAGCAGAGACGTCCAAAATTGACCATCCTTCATTACACCTTCAAAATTCTTCAGTCCTATAAAGTTCTTAACTTTCGATACGCCATTCCAATCCGTAAGTGTCAGATAAACACCATATATGAATGGTATGATCACGACTGCAAAGAAGCAAAACATACCAGGTAGTGCAAACATGCAGAAATCTTTACCAGTATTTTTTGATTTCATATTAGCGCCTCCTATTCCTGTTCATCCCAATATGTCTGGATTGTTTCTGTGAGTTCCTCTCTGTCACTTCTGTCGGCCAGGTATTTCTGCATGGCAGCTCCCAATACCGCCCAGTGATCGTTCGGCACGATTGCGGATGCGTTAAAGGCTTTCCCCGCGTGAACCTTCTCATAGATATCCGCGCTTAGCGGGTCGCTTGGTTCATACGGATTATTCTGAAACGGTGGAATAATATTACAAGTCTTCACGAGCATCTGTTGTCCGATCTCACTGAATACAATCCAATTCAGAAATTCCTTTGCTGCAGCCTGCTCTTTTTCTGAGGCAATCTGCCCGTCCAGCATTACTTGTTTAGACGGAGAGGCCTGGATCTGCTGATTTACAAAATCATTTCTGTCATTATTCAGAAAATATGGAAGGAAGCCATATTCATCTTCCTCGTCTGCTCCTGCCTCCGAGATATTAGGCCATGCCCAGTTGCCATTGAACCAGAAAGCAGTTTTTCCATCCGCCAGATCAATTGCCATCTCGTCATAATCTGCTCCCAGCGGATCACCTTTTGCGACGTTGTATTTCTTTAGCACGTCAAACATATCCAGGAACTGTGATAATCTGCTATAAGTCGTAAGGTCCATTTTTCCATCCTTGATTTTTTCAATGATTTCCTGCGCGCCTTCGCTTGTTCCATTATATGTCTCATAAATATACTGTAAATGATGCGCACCCAACGACCAGTCTTCTTTCGCCATGGATACAGGTTTCTTGATGCCTGCTTCCACCAGTCGGTCAAGGAGTTCTACAAATTCATCCAAAGTAGTAATGGCATATGGGTCGAATTCCTCTCCAAGTGCCTCCTCAATCACCGCTTTGTTGTAGATAATCCCTCGTCCCTCCACACATAAAGGAAAGCTGTATATCTTGCCGTTCACTTCTGTCAGATATCCTTCCGCTTCGGCTGTCCATGGCTCATCCGACAGATCCAGAGCTTTCTCCTTGGCCAGCGCAATGACATCTGTCGTGTCCAGAATAGATGCTGTCGGCGGCGTCCCTGAATTATATAGGCTTACGACCTTTGTATATGGGGAATCTCCGTCTGTAACAGGCATAACTTCCACATGAACTCCTGATTTTTTCTCGAACTCTGCTCCCATCTTCTCAAGCGCTACCTGAATCTCGGCTTTTGAATTCAGTAGTGTGATGTTTGTTCCATTCAGAGAACTGTCATACTCAAATGTGTCTGTAGAAGTGTCGATCGGCACCTCTCTTTTTTCCTCATTCGGGTCATCCGGATCACTGGCAAATCCAAAACGGCAGCCAGTCAGCATCACGGTCATCAGGACAAACACAAGCGTTGATGATAGGACTCTTCTCATGATTTTCTTTTTCATGACTCATTCCTCCTAATCATAATATTTTTGGATAATAACCGGTAAAGTAACCGGTTATTTACGCATATCATAGCGTGGATTTAAGTAGACGTCAATCATGAAAATAAAATTTGTAAAAGATATCTAAATTTACGTTTTTAAATTTGGATATCTTTTATAAAAACCGGTTACTTAACCGATTATCTATTGCGCATTCTCGGCGCGGTGTTTATACTATTTTTAGTAAGAAATGTATGATTTTGTGAGAAAGAGGTTTTGATAAGTAACTATGAGATCCAAAAAAAATGTGACCTTTAATGATATTGCTGAATATACAAATTTTTCTAAGACGACCATTTCCAGGTATTTTAACAATCCGGATTCCCTGACTCTTGAAAATCAGGAGATTATTGCAAAAGCGCTTGTTGGCCTGAACTATAAAGAAAATAAAGTGGCGCGTATCCTTGCCAACGGCAAGACGGAATTTATCGGTATTATCGTGCCAAACCTGTTCCTTCATTATTATTCAGCGATGCTGAATCAGATTCTTGCCACATATGATTCTTTTGGGTATAAATTCCTTGTATTTGTGGGAAACAATCAAGAAGATGCGGAACGTCGGTATATTCAGGAGCTGCTAGCTTATAAGATTGAGGGCTTAATTATTTTAAGTCATGCCCTTCCATCAAAAGAACTGTCGGAACTTGGGATTCCCATCGTGACGATTGAAAGAGAAGATAAGTATGTCTGCAGCGTAAACACAGATAACTATATGGGCGGCTATCAGGCGGCGAATCTCCTGGCAAGCCATGAATGTGACGTCATCATCCATATCAACTACATTGACTCTTCTACCAGTTCCGATGTACCTGCCTATGGGCGTATACAAGGTTTTCTAGATTTCTGTAAGGAACATCAGCTTAAACACGAACTGATACTTCAGGAAACGGGAGATACCTATGAATCCATCAGATATTATCTGTCCAATATTTTGGAAGATGTGATTCGAAAATATCCGAAACTGAAAAAAGGTCTGTTTATTTCTAATGATACACAGGCAAATGTGCTTGTCAATCTGTTGGTGAGAAAGTACGGCGGGCTCCCGGAGGATTTCCTTCTTGTAGGTTTTGATAATTCGCCTATCTCGGAAGAGGCAGTAATTCCCATAAGCACAGTCGGTCAGCAGATTGATAAAATAGCATACGAGGCCGTAAAACTCCTTGTGGAACAGATGACGGAACGAAAAAAGCGCAGGCCCGTGCCTTTGGAAAAGCCGATTCATAAAGTGATTACGCCTATACTCATCAGAAGAGATACGACAGAAAAGACAAAAGTCAAGCGACCAACGTACTAGGGAACCATGTTCGCTGGTCGCTTAAGATATACGTAATTATCACGACTGGATAAATCTTTTTGAAAATGATAACCCAGGCGATTAAAATTTTGAATTTCTTCGATTCGGTGAATCTGATGTTCCGCCATCCACCGAACCATCTCTCCGCGCGCCATTTTGGCAAGCGTCCCTTTTGTTTTTATCTTTCCATCTACTTCCTCGCCGAAGGTACAGGTGATGCAGGTATGAGCTCTGGTACTTAGGGAGGAATTGTTTTTGGAAGAATCGGAGGCTGGATTCCAGTAGGGTAGTATGGTTTTGCTGTATTCCGCGGAGGCAAGATTGAGGAGCTGTACGGGTTCGTTCTCGGGAATATCTTCCGACAAGGCCTTACAAATGGAGTCACCCCAGAAGTCATATAGGTTCTTGCCGGAAGACGTTATGAGGCGAGCCTGCATTTCGAGCCGATAAGGAATCACACGGTCTGTTGGCTGCAGAAGCCCGTACAATCCGGATAATATGCAGAGATGTTTTGTAACATATTCCCACTCTGTTTCGGACAAGATCTGCGGAGCTAGATATTGATATTGAATCCCTTCGTAAGAAAGCAGAGCAGGTGAACGGCCATATTTCGGGCTGAATAGGCAGAGGCGTTCCTGGTTCAAACGAGCAATCGTTTCATTGCATTTCCACAGGTTCTTGAGTTCTTCAAACGTCATCTTTTGCAGAATCTCCCACAGAACCAGAGTGCGATCCAGCAAGAGAGGTCGTGTCATCGTATAAGGGCTGTCCTCTGCGAGCAGCATTTTTTTCGCGGGGGAAATAATGATTCGAATCATAAAGCAAATAACTATACGTAATAAATATAAGAATCTTTTCGAGGAGCTGCTTCTGGTGTGGTTTCTTTCGCGTATCCCAGGACGCAGTGGCCGATTCCTTCGTAGTCTCCGTTGATTCCCCATTTTTTCAGCAAAGCTTTGCCTTCTTCGCTTTCAAATTCTTCTTTGGCGCGGTGAATCCAACAACTGCCGATTCCCAGGGCATGTGCTGCGTTCATGAGATTTCCCATGACCAGACTTCCATCATAAAGGTGGGTGGAGCGGTTTTTGTCGGCAAGTACAACCAGGACAACCGGGGCGCCATAGAAAGGATCACTGTCTGTTCCCATAATCTCTGCGTTCATTTTGGATAACTGGTCCCGGGTGGCTTTATCTGTAACTGCAACAATGATTGGCGACTGTCGCCCCATTCCGGTTGGCGCGTAAATACCTGCCTGGAGAATCTGATCCAGGATTTCTTTCGGTGGTATCTCCGATTTGTAACTGCGGATACTTCTTCGTTCCATTAATGTTTTTAATGTCTCATTCATAAAAAGAACCTCCTTTTTATCTCATTATAACGCGAATGGGAGGGGGCGGCAAGAGGCAGCATTCTTTGCTTTTATAGTGGCAAAGCGCCCACTAGGTTAGTTGTTGCTCTTATCGTCACTGTCTAACCATTTGATTTCTTCCTTGAAATGACGAGGAACCTATTGTAAATTTATGTTATAGATGGGATGATAACTGAAAGCTTTTTAAAGTGGAAATATCTTGGATGGAGGGGTCTATGAACAGGCAGGAACAACATATCATTTTAAAACGATGGTTTGCACAATATAAAACGGAGATGGAGGAGACGGCGCGTTATCTATTTGCACATCCAGAATTGTCGGGGGAAGAGCGGCTTTCATCCAAACGTCTGGCTACATTTCTGGAGGGTCAAGGATTTGCGGTGAAATGGGGAGTCGCCGGTTTTGATACGGCGTTCATTGCAGAGTGGGGAAGAGGCGAACCAATCATAGGATTTCTTGCGGAGTATGACGCACTTCCAGGGCTGGGGCAGGCTCCGGTGAGTCATTTGGCATCCAAGGCAGGCCCCGGACATGCCTGCGGTCATAATCTGTTGGGGACGGCTTGCGCAGGTGCTGCATCCGCAGTGAAAACATATATGGAGAAGACGCAGACGCAAGGAACCATTCGAGTATACGGCTGCCCGGCGGAGGAAATCGTGGTCGGTAAGATTCGGATGAACCAGGAAGGTGTGTTTGATGATTTGTCGGTAGCCGTCACCTGGCATCCGTTCGACCGGAATCGAGTCAGTTATGATATTTGGCAGGCACAGGATGTAAAAAACTATACGTTTCATGGAATCTCCGCGCATGCGTCCAAGCATCCGGAGATGGGGAGAAGTGCGTTGGATGCGGCAGAACTGATGAATATAGGCGTCAATTATCTGCGGGAACATGTAGCGGATGATGTGCGGATGCACTATACATACACAAATACGGAAGGGCCGGCAAACATTGTACCGGACATAGCGGCAACGAATTATTTCATCCGTTCTACGAAACGCTCCCGGACGGAAGATGCCTCTGAGCGGGTGGACGCCTGCGCAAAAGGGGCGGCTATGATGACAGGAACGACAGTTGATATTGAATTGGTGACGAGCAATTGGGAAATGAAAACGAATCGGCCGTTGGCGGAAGCATTTTATGAGGCGATGCAGGGAATTGAGACTCCCCAATATACGGAAGAAGAATTGCGTTTTGCTGCAGAAATTACAGAAGCAGCGGGTTTGCCAAACAGCAGTGGAATTTATTTTAGCGGGCTGGAGCCGCTGGAAGATCAACCGGTTCCATTTTCGATTGGGACGGATGTCTCCGATGTGAGTCAAACAGTACCGACAATCATGTTGAGTGCTGCAACCATGTGTAAGGGGACACCGCTTCATCATTGGGCAGCCGCGGCACAGTCCGGCATGAGTATTGGAGAAAAAGGGATGTTCTATGCGGCACAGTGTATGGCTGAGGGAGTCAGAATTCTTTTAGAACAGCCGGAAGTTCTGAGATGTGCATGGGAAGTATTTCGGGAAAGCGACTCTTAGGATTCGCCAAAATACGTGAAAAAGTATGGCTCCAAAGATTGTGGAGGCGATATACAAGAAAATACCTGTGGAATTTCCAAGGAAAGCAGCAAGATCGGAGAACACAACCTGGTTCATCGGATGCAGCGGGCTGATATAGAAAAGATTGATATTTCCTATAGGCTGCAGAAGAAGATTGCAAAGTGTGGCGATAGAGCAGCAAATAAGGTAGAGCAGGATACTACCGGCACAGGCCGTCCACTGCAATGTATTCTCCAGGCTTCGTCCGGCGGCAATGCCGATGATGATGAGAAGAACATGCCAGGTGAAGGAATGCACCGTCAGAGGAAAAAAATCATAATGCATCCCGGAAGTATCAAAAAAGGCAAAGATTCCACTCAGTAGGCAGAAATCGGACAGGAAGGAGAAGATTATTTGGCGGATTTTTGGCTGTTTGAACAATGGTAAGAGCAGGCAGAGATACATAGGGATACTGCAAAGCTGAAATGGAAAATACCACCATTGATATACACCTTGATTGAGCTGCCAGGTCAGGCACCACTGTTTCCAGCATTCACTGAGGCCAAGTATCAGGCCGATGCAGAAGTAAAAGGTGTTATTTTTTTTCATAGAAGCTCTCCTTTCCGGGACTCTCTCCCTACAGTATACCACCACGAGCGTTGAATGATACCATGCGTTGGATTTTCTGGCTAAAATTTCAATGCAAAATTTAAAAGATTGTGAAAAAAATATCTACACAAAAAAGTGAACTCATGGTATGATATTGGAAAAGGCAAGCGTCTTGACAGATTTGAAACTCAAAGAAAGTATAGTACAATGGAGGGTGAAATGAGATACGCAGATGCAAATGTAATTAAAATTAAGCATGCAGTATTGGAAGAGGTTGCAAGACTGGCATTTGCCGGGGAACTGGCGGAACATAAGGACGATATCCCTATGAAGTTGATTCCGGGGCCGTCACCGCAGTTTCGATGCTGTATTTATAAAGAAAGAGAAATTATCCGTCAGCGTGTCCGGTTGGCAGAAGGAAAGGCTCCAGGGATCAAGGATGACGGCAATATCATTCAGGTAATCAGTTCTGCGTGCGAGGACTGTCCGATCTCCAGTTACACGGTGACGGAGAACTGCCAGAATTGTATTGGAAAGGCATGTATCAATGCTTGTAATTTTGGAGCGATCGAGTCGGGTCGCCATCGTTCTCATATTGATCCGGCTAAATGTAAAGAGTGTGGTAAATGTGCACAGGCCTGTCCATATAATGCGATTGCCCACTTAAAACGGCCATGTAAATTCAGTTGTCCGGTGGATGCAATCAGCTATGATGAGAATGGATTGTCCGTGATTGATGAGACAAAATGCATTCGTTGTGGCAAATGTATTCACAGTTGTCCTTTTGGCGCGATCGGCTCAAAAACTTTTATTGTGGATGTGATAAATGCATTAAAATCCGGCAAAAAGGTATACGCGATGGCAGCGCCGGCTACGGAAGGAATGTTTGGCGTGGATATCACCATGGCTAGCTGGAAAGTAGCAATGAGAGAGATTGGATTCACTGATTTTGTGGAAGTTGGTTTGGGTGGAGATTTGACGGCCAAATATGAAGCTGAAGAGTGGAGAGAAGCTTATCAGGAGGGAAAGAAAAAAGTGACTTCCTGCTGTCCAGGATTTGTCAATATGGTACGGAAACATTATCCAACACTGAGCGATGCAGTTTCGACTACGGTTTCACCAATGTGTGCGGTTTCCCGTATGTTAAAAGCGAAAGAACCAGATGCGATTACTGTATTTATCGGACCATGTATCGCAAAGAAATCTGAAGTGAAGGATCAGAAGATTGAAGGAAATGTAGATTATGTTCTGACATACAGCGAGATTCGTGCGATTATGAGGGCGAAAGGCGTGGAGCTGAGACCATCTGAGAATACATATCAGGAATCTTCTGTATTTGGAAAACGGTTTGGCAATTCTGGTGGAGTGACTGCAGCCGTATTGCAGAGTTTGAAAGAGTCTGAGAACAGTGTGGATGCCAAGGTTTGTACGGCAAATGGTGCAGAGGAATGTAAGAAAGCGCTGTTGCTGATGAAAGTAGGGCGTCTTCCGGAAGATTTTATAGAAGGTATGGCCTGCGAGGGTGGTTGTGTCGGCGGTCCAAGTGCATTTAAGGATCAGAAGCTTGCGAAAAAATCTAGAGATGTTTTGATCTCGGAGGCTGATGACAGAGGAATCTATAAGAACTTGAGTAATTACGATGAAGATAGCTTCTCCATGCACAGAGAGTAAACTTCATTCGTCCACAACAGAGCGGCATCATAAAATTCTTTATGATGCCGCTCTGTTTGTTTATTATTCAGGTTCTATTTGTTTTGACTGATTTTCCAGGCGGATACGAAATTCTGCAATGGCTGGATTAATATAACATTTGGTATATTCTACAGTATTATAGATACTGTCGATACCCAGATATTCTAACTTATATATGGCAGAGCCATCTTCAATTTGTAAGAGCTCCGCGATTCTCGGCGTTGCATTGCACACGATCAAATGTTGCTGGAAATGAATGGGCAGATGGTCCTTGCTGTCCATATAATCGTACAAGGTTATCCTGGAAAAATCAAAGGAGTCTATTCCTGTAAAAAATTTCTTTGGAACATAAATCTGCTCAACGCAGAGCGGTTGTTCGTCTACCAAACGGATGCGATGCATTCCCCAGACGGACTCTGTAAGTGGGAGTTTCAGTTGATGATTCAGAAATCTGCAATCGGAAACAGATCCGGAATTTAGTAGTTTGGTGGTAAGTTTTTTGTCCGGATACTTGTTCACAAGGATCATCTCAGCATTTCCAGATGAGTCCAGATAGCACAGGTCTCGGTTTTGGTGATCGTTTTTGGCAACAAAAGTTCCTGCTCCATGTTTTTTGTATAAAATGCCCTGCTCTACCAGCTTGTTGACGGCCCGTTTGACAGTCATGCGATTCATACCGTATAGTTCTTCCATTCTACGTTCACTGGGAATCGCCTCACCGGGCAAATAGTCTTTGTTTTCTATTTTTTCTATAATAATATCTTGCAGTTGCACGTACAAAGGTATTTTATGACCCATCAATTATCCATCTCCGTTTTATTTCTGTGCTCGGGATTGCAGGTGGTGAATGCTACCCAATCCCGGTTTATGAGAGACTGCATACATTGCAGTATATTGCCTCGTATGTCATAAGTAATTCCGCTACTTTTGATCAGCGGTGTCTGCTCCTCGATATGAAGATTTTCTGCCTCAAATGCATTCGCAGATACCACTTCTATAAAATGCTCTTCTTTTCCAGGGATTCTTCCATATTCTTTTTCCAGAATCTCGAGTAGAGAAGTAGTTTCAATATTATATCGGAAGAGTTTTGGCGCCTGTTCTTCAAAAATATATGCAGAATCAATCGCCAAAGGTACTTGTCCATCTGCTCTGACAAGCTGTCGGATTTTCATGATTTTGTAAGACAGAGTCCCAGCGGAAAGATTTAATTTTTCGGCTAATTCCCGTTCTGTTTCTACCAGACCAAAGGAAAGGAGTTCGGTTCGGATCTCCAGGGCGTCCTGCTCGGCTAGAGTAGTTTGCGATGGAATACCTTGTAGGGGATTCAAAAAGCGAGAGTGGCTAACAAGGTTGTTGTTATCCCTTCCAGTTTCTATCAGTCTTTCCTGCTCCAGAATATGGTAAGCGGCCTTGGCTGTCGTTTTCTGAATGCTATACTTTTCAATAATTTCAGATTCCGAAGGGAGTCTGTCGCCTTCCCGTACAGATTGTGTGAAAAGATCGTATTTTAGTTCATTGGCAATCCATTCATCTTTGTTTAGAAGTTTCATATTTTATTCCTTTAACAACTATTTTACAATGACAAGTATACTTACTATAACATATTTGAAGGCAATGTACAAAAGATTTTTGTGATTTGGGAGAGTCTATCTACGATAAAATCTGCAGGATTTTGATCAAAATAGAAACGATCGTCCCGTTTGGCGATTGTGATGATTCCAGCGGCTTTGGAAGCTTGGATGCCATATGTGGAATCTTCTACAGCGACACACTCGCAAGGTTTCCGGTTGAGTTTGTCGGCCGTATGTAGATAGATATCAGGCCAGGGTTTGCTCCTCTCGAACATCTCGCCGCTTACGATGATGTTCACGTATGGCTCCAGACCGATATCATGTACGGCCTGTTTGATGCTATAGAGCGGTGAGGAAGAAGCGATTGCAATTTCATATCCCTTTTCCCTTAGTTCGGACATCACTTGGCGGATATCGGGGTCTTGTATCTTGGCGTAGGGGATGGGATGGCCGTCGTTGGTGTTCTGCATATAATCATTATACAGGACGTCCATCCGTTCAGCTGTCATGTCGTCGCCAAGCCCACAGTCGCGCCACCACCCGGCTATGATGTTTGGATACTCCTTATAAGACCATCCCGAGAGACGTTTACGAGTCTCTTCGTCGATCGTGATGTGGTATTCATCTAGAAAATCTTTCAGCCATGAATCGTAGAGCGGTTGTGTGTCCAGGATGACTCCATCCATGTCAAATATCACTGCGTTTACCATTTGTCTATATCCTTTCTATTTTATAATTTTTTGTGCGTTCAAAACCAATAAACTTGTTCATATAACAGCATCATATCACAAAAAACTCGTTCAGGGAAGCAGGATGACTTCGGATTTTTTTCTCGGATAACTTTACAAAATACTGGAATGTCACGTATACTATTAAATTAAGGAATCACACTGTCATATCAATTTTGGCGGTTCTCTAAAAAATAAGTAGATTGGTAACTACTGTTTTCGTGAATAAATATGGAGTGGAGGATAATACTTTGACAGGAGAAGGAAACAAGAAAAAAGAAAATCAGAAAAAAGTAATTTTGACCGGAGATCGTCCGACAGGACGCCTGCATGTGGGACATTATGTGGGATCTTTGAAGCGAAGAGTAGAGCTGCAGAATTCCGGAGAGTACGATGAGATTTATATTATGATTGCAGATGCCCAGGCTTTGACGGATAACGCGGATCAGCCAGAGAAAGTGCGTCAGAATATCCTGGAAGTGGCGCTGGATTATATGGCCTGTGGACTGGATCCGGCGAAATCGAATTTATTTATACAGTCGCAGATTCCGGAGTTGACGGAGTTGACTTTTTATTATATGAATTTGGTGACGGTTTCTAGGCTGCAGCGGAATCCTACGGTCAAGGCGGAGATTCAGATGCGGAATTTTGAGGCGAGTATTCCGGTCGGGTTCTTTACCTATCCGATCAGTCAGGCGGCGGATATTACCGCGTTTGACGCGACCACGGTGCCGGTAGGGGAGGATCAGATGCCGATGCTGGAGCAGACAAAAGAGATCGTGCACAAGTTTAACAGCGTGTATGGAGAGGCGCTTGTGGAACCAGAAATTCTGCTTCCAAAGAATCAGGCGTGTATGCGTCTGCCAGGAACGGATGGGAAGGCTAAGATGAGCAAATCACTTGGAAACTGTATTTATTTATCAGAAGAGTCGGATGAGATCCGCAAAAAAGTGATGAGTATGTTTACAGATCCGACGCATATTAAAATTACGGACCCGGGGAAATTGGAAGGGAACACGGTATTTACTTATTTGGATGCGTTCAGCAAGCCGGAGCATTTCGAGGCGTTTCTTCCCGAGTATGCGAATCTGGAGGAATTGAAAGCACATTATCAAAGAGGCGGTCTGGGCGATGTGAAGGTGAAGCGGTTCTTAAATGAAGTTCTGCAGGCGGAATTGGAACCGATTCGGGTACGCAGACAGGAACTGATGAAGGATGTTCCATATATATATGAAGTGTTGAAAGCCGGCAGTGAGAAGGCGGAAAGTGTGGCGGCGGCGACGCTCGCTCGCGTAAAGAAAGCGATGAAAATTAATTATTTTGAGGATGAAAATTTGCTGAAAAGCTGATGAGATGAAAGATAGGTGCATTTTATGGATTTGAACAAAGAAAATTTACAGAAGATTCGAAGCTTGATTGTTTTTACGATTGTACTGATGATTGCACTTTGGAAATATAATGTCGTGCTTGATATTCTGAAATTTATGCTACACATTGTTTTTCCGTTTTTGTTGGGAGGAGCTATCGCGTTTGTGCTCAATGTACCGATGCATTTTCTGGAGGAAAAACTGTTTGGAAAACTAAAAGAAAAAAGAAATAAAACTGCACTGAAACTGGCAAGACCTTGCAGCTTGATACTGACTTTGTTATTCGTAATCGGGATCATTACATTGGTGATGCGGGTGGTAATTCCAGAGCTTGGAAATACCATAGGCGGCTTGGGAAGCAGCGTGCAGGACTTTTTCCCAATATTGGAGAAACAATTGGAAGAATTGTTCTGGAATGATCAGGAAGTCCGGGTATGGATGGAAAGCCTGGAAATGGATTGGGATAAGTTGCTGGATAGCGTTATGGGGTTCTTCAAGAATGGAGCCGGAAGCGTGGTGGATTCCACATTTGCAGCGGCAAAGAGTATTGTGAATGGATTGACAACATTTTTTATTGCTTTTGTCTTTGCTTGCTATATACTGGTACAGAAGCAGCGCTTACATGTGCAGGTGAAAAAAATCATGTATGCATATTTGCAAAAAGAATTGGTGAAGAAGATTTTGGACATTTGTTCCTTGACATACAGCACCTTTTCCAGTTTTCTGACCGGCCAGTGTCTGGAGGCGGTGATTCTTGGGATGATGTTTGTTGTGGTGATGAGTATTATTGGTCTTCCTTATGCGATGCTGGTGGGAATTTTGGTTGCATTTACGGCGCTGATTCCTATATTTGGGGCTTTTATTGGATGTATAATTGGGGCGTTTCTAATCCTCATGGTCAATCCGATGCAGGCTGTGATATTTGTGATTACGTTTTTGGTTTTACAACAGATAGAGGGAAATCTGATCTATCCGAAGGTAGTTGGTAATTCTGTAGGGCTTCCGTCCATCTGGGTATTGGCCGCTGTGAGCGTTGGTGGAAGTCTGATGGGGATTGTTGGAATGCTGATTTTTATTCCACTGGTATCCGTTTTGTATACGCTGTTCCGCGAAAATGTATATAAGAAATTGAGGGAAAAGAAAATAGAAATAGAATGAGACTGTCCACCTGAGCAAAAATATGATATACTAATCAGGTAGTTGCAGGTGACCTGAAAGAGGAATTTGAGATGAGCAAGAGAAACAATATGCAGTTGAAGGGGCAGTTGAAACTGTATATGCAGTGGCCGCTGATCATGTCGGTGCTGCTTGCAGTAATCAACGTCTGGATTTATATGGTGGATCTGAGGGCAGGCGTGATGATGTCCATCGGAGTTCTGTTATATATTCTGATTGTTTGTGTGTTGTATTTTTATAATCAGTCCACTCTTTACGCTGATCTGGTTCAATTTGCGGAGCAGTATGGAGGCGTGCAAAACACACTGTTAAAAGAACTTTCAATTCCATATGTGTTAGTGCTTGAGACCGGGCAGATGGTCTGGTGGAATAAAAGTTTTGAGGAAATTATACAGGGGGAAAATACAGAAAAATATCTGAATAAGTTGATACCGGCGCTCAACCGTGGTGTTTACCCGAAGCATGAAGAGGATCGTGTGGAGATGGAAGTGGAATTCAACGATCGGGAATACCAGGTAGAGATGCATAAAGTCTCGGTGGAGGGATTTAGCAAATCGGAGCAGTTGCTTCATATTCCGGAAGACCAGGAATACTTTATTGCCGTTTACATGAAAGATGTGACCGTGATGAATTCCTATATTCAGGAAAATGAGAATCAGAGATTGATTGCCGGTCTGATCTATATAGACAACTATGACGCTGTGATGGAAAGTGTGGAGGAGGTTCGTCAGTCTCTTCTGGTTGCGTTGATCGACCGGAAAGTGAATCAGTATATCGGTAAAGTGGATGGTATTGTAAAGAAGCTCGAGAAAGATAAGTACTTTATTGTCATGAAAAAGGCGAGCTATCGTCAGATGGAGGAGGATAAGTTTTCCATTTTGGAGGATGTCAAGCAGGTCAATATTGGAAATGCAAGATGTGCGACGTTGAGTATTGGTCTTGGCTTGAATACAGCAACTTATGCGCAGAGTTATAATTATGCCAGAGTGGCGATTGACTTGGCGCTCGCCCGAGGCGGAGATCAGGCGGTCATCAAAGACTGTAATGGAGTAACGTACTTTGGCGGGAAGAAAGAGCAGATGGCAAGGAATACCCGCGTGAAAGCCCGGGTAAAGGCGGAGGCTCTGCGAGAATTTATTGTTGCTCAGGATACAGTTCTTGTCATGGGACATCAGATCTCCGATGCAGATTCTTTGGGTGCCTGTATTGGTATTTACAGGGCGGCTGTGGAATTGGAGAAGAAGGCGCATATTATTATCAATGATGTTACCAGTTCTGTGAGAGCGCTTTACGATGAGATCGCGAGAGATCCGGTATATCCGAGGGATATTTTTATTACCTCGGATTATGTGAAGGAATATCTGACAGAGAACACGATGGTGGTGGTGGTGGATACCAATAAAGCTGCCATGACAGAATGTCCAAAGCTTTTGGAGATGGCGAAGACGATTGCGGTATTTGACCATCACAGACAGAGCAGCAATATGATAGAGAATGCAGTGCTTTCCTATATAGAGCCGTATTCTTCCTCGACTTGCGAGATGGTTGCCGAGGTACTTCAGTATCTTGTGGAGGATATTAAGCTGTCATCCGTGGAGGCAGAATGTCTGTATGCCGGAATTATGATTGATACGAGAAACTTTATGAACCGGACTGGGGTTCGTACGTTTGAAGCGGCTGCATTTTTGAGACGGTGTGGAGCGGACATTACCCGCGTACGAAAGATGTTCCGGGATGATATGGAATCTTATCGCGCGAAAGCGGAGGCGGTGCGCAAAGCGGAAGTATACCGCAAAGAATTTGCATTGGCTGAATGTCCGGGGGATATCGACAGTCCGACGGTGCTGGCAGCTCAGGCAGCGAATGAACTGTTAGATATCAGCGGAATCAAAGCATCTTTTGTCTTTACGGAGTATAATGGAAAGATTTATATGAGTGCTCGTTCGATTGACGAGTTGAATGTGCAGTTGATTGCAGAGCGTTTGGGCGGAGGCGGTCATATCAATTCTTCAGGAGCACAGTTTATGCACATTACGATGAGCCAGGCGATTCGAAAATTGAAACAAACGATAGATACTATGATAGAAGAAGGAGATATATGAGCTATGAAAGTAATTTTGTTAGAAGATGTAAAATCTCTGGGGAAAAAAGGTGAGATTGTCACTGTAAACGATGGATATGCGCGTAACTTTATTTTGCCGAAGAAGCTTGGTCTTGAGGCGAACGGTAAAAATCTAAACGATCTGAAGCTGAAACAGAAGCATGAAGATAAGTTGGCGAAAGAGCGTCTGGATGAAGCAAGAGACCTGGCTTCCAAGTTGGAATCAGGACAGATCACACTGAGTATTAAGCTTGGGGAAGGCGGACGCTCCTTTGGTTCGATTTCTTCGAAAGAAATTGCAGAGAATGTACAGGAACAGCTGGGATATGAGGTAGATAAGAAAAAGATTCAGTTAAAAGAACCTATTAAGATGCCGGGTATTCACAGTGTGCCAATTAAGCTACATCCGAAAGTTACTGCGACATTGAAAGTGACTGTAAACGAGGAGAAGTAAAACAGCTCAGAGGTTTTTTGGAGGAATAGACAGCGTGGAGGAAGCAATCATAAAAAGGGTACCGCCCCACAGTGTGGAGGCAGAGCAGTCTGTCATTGGCGCCATGCTGTTGGACAAAGATGCGATTATGACAGCAGCAGAGCTGATAAGTGGGGACGATTTTTATCAGACGGCGTATGGAATCCTGTTTGATGCCATGGTAGAGTTATTTAATGAGGGAAGACCGGTGGACCCGGTGACATTGCAGGAGAGACTCAAAGAGAAGAATACGCCCCCGGAGATCAGCGATATGGAATTTGTCCGGGAGTTGCTTGTTTCGGTGCCGACTTCTGCAAATATTGGCTATTATGCGGAGATTGTGCAGAATAAGTCTACGTTGCGCAGATTGATTAAAGTCAATAAGGAGATTGCCAACACCTGCTATCTGGGGCAAGAACCTATGGAAGTCATTCTGGAGACGACGGAGAAGCGTATATTTGAATTGCTGCAGACGCGCAACACAAAGGAATATACTCCGATCAAAGAAGTGGTTCTGGAGGCACTGGATCGTATCGAAAAAGCGTCAAAAACGAATGGGAACGTAACGGGGATTCCCACCGGATTTATTGACCTGGATTACAAATTATCCGGACTGCAGCAGTCCGATCTGGTTCTGATTGCGGCCAGACCATCTATGGGAAAGACGGCATTCGTTCTGAATATCGCGCAGCATGTGGCATTTCGTCAGAATAAACATGTTGCGATTTTTAGTCTGGAGATGTCCAAAGAGCAGTTGGTGAATCGTTTGTTTGCGTTGGAAGCCCATGTGGATGCACAGCGGCTTAGAACCGGAAATCTAAATGACACCGATTGGGAGAAATTGATCGAGGGCGCCGGTGTGATCGGAAAGTCCAAGTTGATCATCGACGATACATCCGGTATCTCGGTGTCGGAACTGAGGAGCAAATGCAGAAAATATAAACTGGAACATGGACTGGATGTCATTATTATTGACTATTTGCAGTTGATGACCGGCAGTGCGAGACGTAGTAACGAGAGTCGGCAGCAGGAAATTTCCGACATATCCAGATCATTAAAAAGTATTGCCAGAGAATTGAATGTGCCCGTGATTGCCCTTTCCCAGTTGAGCCGTGCTGTGGAGCAGCGCACAGACAAGCGGCCGATGCTCTCAGATCTTCGTGAGTCTGGCGCGATTGAGCAGGATGCGGATGTGGTCATGTTTATTTATCGCGATGATTACTATAATCCTGACAGTAAGGATAAAAATATTGCGGAAATTATCATTGGAAAGCAGAGAAACGGTCCGATTGGAACGGTTCGTCTGGCATGGCTTCCACAGTACACGCGATTTGCAAATGAAGCAAGAAGCTAGCTGCGAGACGAGAAACGAACTGGAAATCATGTCTTTCCTTGCGAAAGTTTGCAAGGGAAGATGCAAGAAGACAGTCCTCTTTAGAAAAGATTGTGAAGAGGGCTGTCTTTTCTTATATGATTTCCTCCATACTTGTCCACTATGTAAGCATCCGTTTTAGTTTGCCGATCGGTCCGGGTTTGGTATTTTCCCGCCGTATTGTCTGTTGCTGACGGATGAGAACATCCAGTTTGCGGAAATGCTCTTCTTCTCTCCGTTCTTTTGCCTGGACCAAGAAATCCATTTCCCGCATGACGGAGGAGGTAACGGTTTGGCTGATGTCCTTGGTCAGTACATCATTGTTGGATGTTACGATCTCGGATAATACAGTTCCGATCAGTTCCCGTACCTGCTTTAGCTGTGCGTCGGTGATGATTTCTGTATCCTGCTTGTCCGACGTTTGGGAAGGAATCATTGTCTGCATGACAATGTCAGTCTTTGAAGGCTTTGCTTTTGCGGGTGTCACTTTTGCGGATTCTGCTTTTGCAGGAGAAGGCTTCGAGGGTTCCTGTTTTGCAGGAGTTGGTTTCGAAGAGTGATTCTTTGCAATGGATTTTTCCAGTTGGCTTTTTCTTGCCTCCAGAAGTTCTGGAACAATGTTCTTCAATTCTTTTATAGATACGCCTTCGTCTTTTAGCTTTTTAATACAACAGAACAGCTGTATATCTTCTTTGGTATAGTATCGGTGCCCCATTTCTGTGCGATTGATGGGAATATGAAGTTCTTCTTCCCAATATCGCAGGACATGGGATTCGACATCCACCTTTTTGGCGGCTTCGGAAATCATATTTTTTTGTTCATCCATGATATACTGATACCTCCGTTTATGTTATGCTTTTACTTTGTGCGCCCTCATAACTTTCCTGTTGGGTGATGTGCTTCGGGCAGAGTCAAATAAAAACTGCCCAGGATTTATGATTCTTGCTTACAGGAAGATTATAGCATAAGTGCAAGGAAAAGGAGCGATAAATCGTTCGCCAAATTCTGCAAAATAAAAAGGTCATTGCTTCGGTAGCTCTTTCGGCTACTTTTTGCAACGACCTTTTTGCGTTGTGATCACTTTGCGATATATCAAATGTATTAGCCCTGAGAGATAGCTCCTGTCGGACATTGACCTGCGCAAGTACCGCAATCTACGCAAGCATCAGCGTCGATCTCATAATGAGAATCTCCCTGGCTGATAGCTCCTACTGGACATTCAGATTCGCAAGCTCCACAGCTTACACATTCATCACTGATTACGTATGCCATAGTATGTATCCTCCTTTATAAATTCGTCAGATAATCCTCTGCCGTTGAACTACATTTTAATACAAACGGGGTAAATATACAAGTCTTTTCATGCTTAAATTTTAGTGCAAATTTTAGTACAAAGTAACAGTTCAGTTTTGTCTGTTTTGAATGAAGAATAGTTGGACACAAGGAGAAGATGTGTTGAAAAATTTAGACAGATAGGAAAATGGCCATAAAACAAGCGGGATTCAAGAGTTGGCACAGAATTTGCTTTATAATATAGCAAGAGGAAAGGGGGAATTGAAATGACATGAATGATTTGAGTAAAAAGAAAGCGGGAAGCCGTCTGCTTTTTACCAATATCGCTTATTGGATGACGGATGGGTGTTATACACCATTTTTGTCTTCCTATTATCGCTCAATCGGACTGTCATCTAGGGAAATCGGAATTCTGCTGGCAATCGGTCCGGCCTGTGCAATTTGTATTCAGCCAGTATGGGCGATGTTTAGCGACAGGAGCGGGAAAAGAAAAAAAGTGCTGGAACTGGTGACGGTGGGAGCGGCAATCGCGTCCTTGATGTATTACGGTGGAAAGTCATTTACTTATTTGTTTTTTGCGACGGTCTGCATGGCAGTTTTCTATTACGCTTTGCTTCCATTGTGCGATGCAATCGTAATTGAGAGTGCCCGCAGGTTTGGCTGTGATTTTGCCAGAATCCGAATGGGAGGAACACTGGGATACGCCTTTGTTGTGTTTATGATTGGATTTTTTCTGGAGCGTGTACCTGCAGCCCAGTTTGCATTGCTGTTTCTTATGCTGCTGTTGTTTCTGACTGCACAGCGTCATATCCCTAAGGAGGAGACAGAGGAGGGGCAGTCGTGGGAGCGAAGAGCCGTGTCGAAAAAGAAAGGCGGCAGGATATTTCAATCAAGGGAGATTCTGTTTGTGCTGGCTTTTGTGTTTGTGGGACAGGCAGATCTCGCTTTCTCAGGAACCTTTCTCGGTGTGTATGTGTTAGAGTTGGGATACAGTCAAAGTCTGGTAGGCATATTGAGTTGTATTTCCGCCTTGAGTGAAATTCCGATTTTGTTTTGTGCGTCGAAGCTGATGAAACGGTTCAGCGCAATGCAAATGCTGGCATTTTCCAGTCTGATGATGGCAGTACGAATTTTCTTGACGGGACTAGGCGTGGTGCCAACGATGGTAATCGCGCAATTGATGCAGAGTGTGACCTATATGATTATGTATTTTTGTGTTACAACCTATATCAGCGAGCATGTATGTGAGGGGAAGGCTTCTCAGGGACAAAGTATTTTGTCTGTAGTACAGATGGGACTTGCGGCCGTTACGGCAAATATTGCGGGCGGCTTTGTGGGAGAGAGGCTGAGCACACAGATTGCCTTCTATACGGCGTCAGTTGTTGTACTGGTGGGAGCGATCTTGGTGATTGTAGTCTACCGGCTGTATGTACACGGAAGAATAAAGAAGGTATAATAGAGCGAACTCTTTTATACAAATCTCGAAATCGAGGAAAAGGAGAAAAGAAAGAAGAAAAAATTTTCATTGGATTAATGGAGGAACAGGTAAGTGAAGAAGATTTTGATTGCGACGCATGGCTGTATGGCAGAAGGGGTGAAGAGTTCCATTAAAATTCTGGCGGGCATGGCGGATAGCATTTCCTGTATCAATGCATATATGGATGAGAGTGATTATACAGAGCAGATTCTGGCCTTTGTGGATGGCGTAGAGGCAGGAGATAGCGCGGTGATTTTTACGGATTTATATGGAGGAAGTATTAATCAGCGAATGATCCGTTATTTGCCGAAAGATAAAAAGATCCACCTGATTACCGGATTTAATCTGGGTTTGGTTCTGGAGATTGCCCTTGCCGAAGAGACTCTTACGGAAGAGGGCATTGATGAGCTTGTGAGGGAGAGTAAGAAACAGATGGGAAGAATGCCGCTCCCGGAGATGATGAATCAGAAAACAGGAACAGACGGAGAATTTTTTGAATAGAGGAGGAAGTAATTATGGTAATTTCAGTCCGTGTAGACGACAGGCTGATTCATGGACAGGTTGCGCTTGTCTGGACAAAGGAATTGAACACACCGGGAATTATTGTAGCGAATGATCATGCGGAGAAAGATGATGTTCTTCGGATGACGCTGCAGATGGCAGTTCCGACGGGAAAAAAGCTGCTTGTGAAATCGGTAGAGAATTCTATTCGTGTCATCAATGACCCGAGAGGAAAAGATATGCGTATTTTTGCACTGACAAATTGTGTGAAGGATGTTTTGCGGCTGGTGGAAAACTGCGCTGAGAATATCCAGTCTGTAAATATTGCGAATGTGGGACGTTTTGACAAGAGCGATAAAAGTACGCAGGTACAGCTGAATAGCACGATTATGTTGAATCCGGAGGAACTGGAAGCGGCGAGAAAGCTGGTGACTATGGGAATCCCGGTCTATCATCAGCTGATTCCGGAAAATAAGCAAGTTCCGATTGTGGATTTATTGAAGAATGTGAAACGCTAGAGAGAGGAAGGAGAGAGTGAGAATGATACAATGTGCATTACTTGCCGCATTGGCATTGTTTATCTGTTATGGTGGGAACTGGCTGATTGGACAGTGTATGTGTGAACGTCCGATTGTCGTAGGAATGGTTGCGGGGCTGTTGCTTGGTGATCTTCGTACCGGTATTATTGTGGGGGCTTCTCTGGAGGCAATTTTCATGGGCGCTGTGAATATCGGCGGTGCAATTGCAGCTGAGCCGGCTTCGGCTACAGTATTGGCCGTTGCTTTTGTCACGAATATGAATATGAACCAGGAGGCGGCCGTTGCAGTGGCTGTTCCGGTGGCAGTGCTTTCCGCAGTGGTTTCTATTTTTGTCAATAATGTTGTACTGGCGCCTTTGGCCGGGCTATTTGACAAGATTGCGGCGGACGCAAATGAGAGAGGGTTAAACCTGATTCACTACGGCGTCTGGTTTGGAAAATATTTAATTTTTGCGTTCATCGTATTTATGGCGGTGTATGTGGGCGCGGAGCCGGTGGCAGCGCTTGTGAATGTGATTCCCGACAATGTGATGGCAGGCATGCAGGCCTGCGGCGGTCTGCTTCCGGCGGTGGGAATGGCGCTTTTGATGAAAATGCTCTGGAGCAAAGAGTTGGCAGTATTTTATTTTCTGGGATTCGTACTGAATGCATATCTGGGGCTTCCAATGATTGCAATTGCGGTGCTGGGTGTAATTATTGCTTTACTGACTGCAATGCGCGACAAGGAGCTTTTTGATTTGAGGAAATCAGGTGTGTCAGTGACAGAAGCCGTTCAAAATGAAACAAATGAAGAGGAGGACTTTTTCGCATGAGTATAAGGACAGATTTGCCAAAAGAAGACAGAAAGATGTTGAATTCCATTTTCCTTCGTTCCTTTACCGTATTTGCAGGGTGCCCTGGTGGAAGCGTAAAAGCAGGAGCAGACGGATTCCTGTATTCAGTTATGCCGGCTCTGAAGCGTTTTTATAAAGGAAAGGACGAGCTGGCGGATGCTATGACAAGGCATACCACGTGGTATAACATTACGCAAAATGTGGGAACCTTTGCTATGGGACTGGTAGCTGCAATGGAGAAAGAAAATTCTGAAAAGGAAAATTTTGATCCGGAATCTATAGTTGCACTGAAAACTTCACTGATGGGTCCTATGTCTGGAATTGGCGACGCAATATTCTGGGGAGTTGTCCGGGTGATCGCGGCGGGTATTGGAATCAATCTGGCGTTACAGGGTTCCATCCTTGGCCCACTGCTGTTTTTGGTGATCTATAATGTGCCGTCTGTTTTGTGCCGGTACTATATGACATATATGGGATATACCCTGGGTTCCAGCTTTATTGAGAAAATGTACTCCAGCGGGCTGATGAAAATGGTGACGAAAGCAGCCAGTACACTGGGACTGATCATGGTAGGCGCTATGACCGCATCCAATGTAAGTTTTAGTTCGATTTTGACGATGGAAGTAGAAGGCAGTGAGCCGGTACTGATACAGACTTATCTGGACAGCATCTTTATTGGATTGGTTCCCCTTGGGCTGACCCTGTTTTGCCTGTGGCTGCTAAAGCGGAATGTAAATGTCAACTATATTCTGGCAGGTGTGCTGGTATTAGCAATCGTACTTGGATTGATCGGAGTAGTGTAACAGAAAAAGGCCGACATGGGGGTGTTGTATGAAGTACAGTTCTGAAGAACGGCTTTATCTATTGTTAGAATCTTTATGCGAGGACAAGCCCGGCGGGATACAGACCGCCGAGCTTGCTCATGCTGCGGATTTGTCCCGTAATGCTGCGAGTCATTATTTAAACCGGCTTCTGGAGAAAGGTATGGTGAAGAAAACAGGAACGAAGGGGGCGCTTTGGAAACCTGTGGATCCTGAAGAACAAGGAGTAGAAGAAAGAGATGTGCTTTCTGAATTTATTGGCTACGATGGGAGCTGTGAGGAGGTCATCTCTGCCTGCCGTTCGGCAGCCAGTTATCCACCTTCTGGTCTCCCTCTGCTGCTGTGTGGACCGAGTGGCGTTGGAAAAAGCGCTTTGGCCAATCTGGTATATCGCTATACGGTGCAGTGTGGGGGACTGAAAGCCAGTGCCCCTTTTGTGACTCTGAACTGTGCGGATTATGCGGATAATCCTCAGCTTCTGGGAGGGATGCTCTTTGGGTATAAGAAGGGAACCTTTACAGGAGCAGACAGGGATCATGTTGGGTTAGTGCAGACCGCCGACGGGGGAATTTTGTTTTTGGACGAGGTGCATCGGCTATCTTTTGAAAATCAGGAAAAATTATTTTTGCTGCTTGACCAGGGAAAGTACCGTCCCATGGGAGAAAGTCAGAGGTGGAGGCGGGCCGAAATTCGACTAATCTGTGCTACCACAGAAAATGTGGATAAAGTGCTACTTCAAACGTTTCGGAGAAGAATTCCCGTGAGGGTAGATATTCCTTCTTATCTTCAGCGACCGATAGAAGAACGCTTGGAAATCGTCATAAAATTCTGCAGGGAAGAGGCGGTAAAGATAGGGCAGGACGTGATTGTTACTCCACCGGTTCTTTCCACGCTTTTGTTTTTAAAGCAGGAAGGAAACATAGGAGCGGTAGTGAATATGGTGAAACGAATTTTTGCCAATGCGTTTCTGAAAAAAGAACAGCGGGGAGAATTTCTTCTGTTGACGGCTGCTCATTTGCCTCAGGGTGCTTCTTTGTGTCCGCCAGAGTTTGAGATACAGGAAATGATGGTTTACCGGGATAAGCCGGGATTGAAAGCGATTGATTTCTGTATCTCGGAGGATACCTGCACAAGTTTTTTAAGGATGCTGGTAGACTGTGTGGAATATCCGGAAAAGACAGAGTCTTTGGGCGGAGAATTTGAGAAAGTAAATCAGGAGCTTTTTCTGCATTTGGAAACGGGTTCCACGAAGGAGCTTTATGGATATACAGAATTTGCTGAGAATATATTGGAAGGGATATGTGAAAAATACGGGTTTGCCGACCGCGAATTCATCCGTTCACTTTCCGTATGGTACAGATTGTGTGCTTCTGGAAATCTGCGGAAGCTGCCTGAGATGGAATCCTTGCTGGAGAGACTTCATTCCTTCTATCCTTACGCTGGTTATACAGCGGAGCAAATGACAGGACAGATACTGAAAAGGTTGTCGGAACCGATGCAGAGAAGAGATGTGTTTGAGTGTATCTGCTGCGTTGCAGTGCAGCAAAAGTTGAAAGATATGGCGCCTCCGCTTCGAGGTCTGATTGTTTCTCATGGAAATTCGACAGCAACCAGCATTGCTACTGTTGCGAATCAAGTTGGAAAAACTTTTGTGTTTGAAGCCATTGATATGCCAATGGATACACAGTTTGCGGAAATTTTACACAAGATTAAGGAATTTGTGCGGGCGGTAAATACCAGACAAGGATTGATTCTCCTTGTAGATATGGGGTCGTGCAGTCAAATGTATACCTCCATCAAAAATGATGTGGAGGGGGAACTTCTCATTGTCAATAATGTAACTACGGCTATGGCGATTGATATGGCTTTGCAGATGATGCAAAGGACAACCTTTCAGGAGCTTGCAAAGAGGGCGGCATCCGGGATATATCAGATAGAAAGTCAGTATTACGAGAG
The DNA here is from genome assembly GCA_022790755.1 of Hespellia sp. GTDB lineage: Bacteria > Bacillota > Clostridia > Lachnospirales > Lachnospiraceae > Mediterraneibacter_A. Next base: position 25,668 of record JAAVXR010000078.1, read on the forward strand.
TGTGTTAGAGCCGCAGCGAGTGATTATCTCCTGCGTGTCGGGGGTTGGAATTGCAGAAAAGGTGAAAGCGATTTTCGAAGAGCGTGTTGATACTGAAAAACTGGAGTTGCTTACGGCAGAGTATGATGCGATTAAAAGGGCATTGGATACAGGAAATCAGACATATCTTGTCAGAGTGAGGATGATCGTAACTACGTCGGATTTATCGGATCACGAGATGTTGATTTTAAATCTGGCGGATCTGTGGACAACAAAAGGAACAGCAAAGTTGTGGAAAGGTCTGTCAGGTTTTGTCACGAAGGAAAACTTTGAGCGGTTAAAAAAAGAACTATTCAGGCTTTTTTCGAAAGAAGGGGTAAAGTCCAGACTGTCATTTTTGAATCCCGATGTCATCATTGATGAGATAGAACGGGTACTCAAAGGCTATGAAACACGATATCATCTGCGTTTGAAGGATTTCCAGAGAATGAATTTGTTACTGCATATTTCTACCATGGTGGAGCGCTTGCTTGTGGGAGATAGAATTTACCGAGAGCGGGCGGAAAAGAAAGAATTTACAGAGGAAGAAAAAGAATTTTTCGATGTTTCTCGAAATGTATTCCGGGAAATCGTGGCGAAATACCGGATAGATTTGGATGAATATGAATTGTCGTTATTATATGAACTATTGAAAAATTGTTAAGTTTATCACATGGATTTCCGTTGCTGTACGTCGGCGCAGGTATACGATATTTTTTATCCTGAAAAAATTAAGAAAAAATTCCTTTTTTTTTTCTTGAAGATGGTGTATAGTATAAAGCATTCATAAATCTGAGGAAGAGTAAATAAGGAGTGCGCAAAAATGAAGTTAAGGCAATGGATCGGAATATCGTGTGTAGCGGTGGTGTTATGCGGCTGTTCCCAGCAGAAAAGTGATACGACTTTTACCGGTGATCAAGAGGAACTGCCAAAATATCAGAGCAATCTCAACGCGATCAGTCCTCAGGCATATAGTGATGTGGAAGATTTGAACTTGGAGCCGGGAACTTATATTTCTATTATCGGGAAGGATTCGGATTCGGCCTACTGGAAGACTCTTGTGAAAGGCGTAGAACAGGCGGCGAAGGATTTGAATGAGGCGCTTGGATACAGCGGGAGTGACAAGATCAAAGTGATTTACAATGCGCCAGAGGAAATGGAGGATATCGACGAGCAGGTTAATATCTTGGATGAAGAACTGGCAAGAAATCCCCATGCAATCGGGATTGCCAGTATAGATGCTGATGCTTGTACGGTGCAGTTTGACCAGGCGACAGAGAATGATATTCCGGTGATCGCCTTTGATTCCGGAAATCTCTATAAAGGAATTCAGTGCACTTGTAAGACGGATAATGAGGAAGCGGCGAGAACAGGAGCATCCAAGCTGTGTAATGAGCTTGGGGATAGTGGGAAAATACTGCTTCTCGTGCATGACGCGCAATCTGCCAGCGCGCTGGAACGGGTCAGCGGATTTAAAGAGGAGGTGGCGTCCCACCCGGAAATAGAGATCGCGGAGGAACTCTATTATGATCAAATGAGTGAGATGAAAAAGCAGATTGCGTTGGAGTATAATGCCGATCGTGAAGAGTCCGAGGCGGAAATACTGGAAGAAGAATTGACGGACAGCGATGTGTTGGCATATTATCTGGAGAAGAACCCGGATATAAAAGGAATTTTTGGGACAAACGTTACAGTGACACAATGGGCGCTTGCGGCAATTCGGGATAATGAACAGTATAAAGATTTGATACTTATGGGCTTTGACGCCGGCGCAAATCAATTGGAAGCCTTACAGAGTGGAGAGATCGCCGGTCTGGTGGTCCAGAACCCATTTGGAATGGGGTATGCCGCGGTAGTTGCAGCGGCGCGTACCGTTCTGGAGATCGGAAACGAGGCTGTCGTGGATACCGGCTACATCTGGGTGACGAAAGATAACATGGACAGCGACTCCATAGCAAACATGCTCTACCGCTAAGGAAAACAACTTCCCATAAGAAATTTCGGCATTTTGCGGGAACAGCGGCGGCAGCGCAGCACGGCCCGGTAATTTGGTCAAACGACTTTTGCACAACGGAAATGAGACTCAGAAATCGTGGAAGCCTAAGCTGACACGATTTTCGTTCTCAGAGGCTCATTGGAGTGTTCTGTGCAATGGAGCGCTGACCAAATTACCGGGCCGTGCTGCGCTGCCGCCGCTGTTCCCGCAAAATGCCGAAATTTTCAACGACAGTTTTCAACGTTTACTTAAGGAAAAGATGAATTCGGTTCCCACCCCCTCGGTGCTGACGACATTTATATGTTCGTCGTGCGCCAGTATAGCTTCTTTTACGATGGACAGGCCCAGACCTGTCCCTTTTTTGTCTTTCCCTCGGGATTGATCGGTTTTGTAAAAACGCTCCCATATTTTACCGAGGTCCTTTTTGGCGATTCCACAGCCGGAGTCTTTGATGGAAATGAAAATTTTTTCATTTCGTTCGCTGACCTCTACCGTAATTGTCGAATCGTTTTCGCTGAATTTGATGGCGTTGTCCAACAGGTTGTAAAGTACTTGTTGGATTTTGCGTGCATCGGCAAATACCAGAGCTTCTTTGGGCAGGAACAAAAGTTCGATGGAGATTCGATTCTTGGTACAAGTGCCTTCGAAGGAATTTGCTGTGTTTTTGATCATTTCCTGGATATCGAACTGTGTCTTATCCAGAAGCAGCTCCTTTGTGTCAAATTCGTTCAATGTCAAAAGGTCCTGTGTCAGATCCGTCAGGCGTTCAGCCTCAAACAAGATGATATTCAGATATTTTTCCTGCATTTCTGGTGGGATGGTTCCATCCGCTATTGCTTCCACGTAGCCCTTGATCGAGGTCAGGGGAGAACGGAAGTCGTGAGAAACGTTGGCGATAAATTTTTTCTGGTATTCTTCCATATCCCGAAGTTGGGTTGCCATATAATTTAAAGAGACCGAAAGATATCCCATTTCGTCATGCGTATAAATTGGTATTTCATAGTTTAAATTACCAGATGCGTATTGTGTAGCACCCATGGTTACATTGCGCAAGGGTCGGTAGATAAAAAAATGGATTCCAATCAGAAAAAGGAAGGAAAATGCATATATGACAACAAGTGTGACATAAACCGGCCACATCAATAGGTTGCGTTGCTCTTCAAGCGAGGACATTGGGTAATGAATCAGGAAATATCCTTTGGTTGAAAAACCCTGTGTGACGGGAGCGATCACAGTGATCATATCTTCCTGAAAATAATTGTGATAGTTACCAATCAGATATTGGGCACTTCCGGCTTCCGCGGGATTAAAGTCAGTGATTTCAGTCGGAGCATTGGTGTCATCTAACGAGGCGGATACCAGAATCTTCCCTTCGGAATCTGTGAACCAGAGAGAGGACTCCAGATAGAGTTGCATTGCTCGCAGTTGTGTGCGGATTGCAAAAAAAGAAGCTTCCTCTGAAAAATATTCCGGGAGATAGTCGGCGGCGATTAGATTCGCCTCTTTATATAAACTGGAAAAAGTCTTTTCTTCCAGTTGGTTGGACATTAACTCGTTGGTTAGAGTACTGGCTGTGAATATACAGAGAAATCCGAATATCAGATATAAAATAATAAATTTTAAGTGTAATGTACTGCGCATATTCGAAAATCCTCTGTCTATTTTACTTCAAATTTGTATCCAATGCCCCAGACGGTTTTCAACTCCCAGTGTGGATGGTCTTTGATTTTTTCACGGATACGTTTGATATGAACGTCCACGGTTCGGGTATCGCCGATATATTCATAGCCCCAGATCTGATCTAAAAGCTGTTCCCGGGTGAAGACCTGATTGGGGGATGATGCCAGAAAGTACAAAAGTTCTAACTCTTTGGGAGGCATGTCGAGTTCTTTGTCGCCGCATAATACAGAATAATTGGTCAGATTGATAAGCAGACCGTCGTATTCGACACATTTGATCCGGCTGGTCACGGGAACATCAGGCTTTGCCGGTTGATAACGCCGCAGCACAGCTTTGACACGAGCGACAAGCTCTTTGGAATCAAAAGGTTTTATCATATAGTCGTCAGCGCCCATCTCCAACCCCAGTACCTTGTCAAATACCTCGCCTTTTGCAGACAGCATGATGACGGGAGTGTTGGATTTGGCGCGAATCTCTCTACAGACCTGATAGCCGTCGATTCCTGGAAGCATCAGATCCAGCAAAATCAAATTGGGCTGGAACGTCTCATAGATATTCAGCGCATCCTCCCCGTTATATACTATTTTGGTGTCAAAACATTCTTTCAGCAGATAGAGAGAAATTAATTCGGCAATATTTTCATCATCGTCAACGATTAAAATTTTTTGTTTCGCAATCATATATCCTCCAGGAAGTCTCATTTCAAGTCAATCATTATTTCAGCTCTACGATAGTTATGCCTGCGTCACCTTCGCCGAATTCACCCAGGCGAAAGGATTTTACTCGCTTTTGGCGCTGCAGATATTGGTGGATGCCCTTGCGCAGCGCGCCGGTTCCTTTTCCGTGTACGACGCGCACGGAGTCGAGATGGGATAAGACAGCATCGTCGAGATATTTGTCCAGTTCGGCGACGGCCTCGTCCACCGTTTTACCCAGTAGATTAATCTCGGAACTGACGGAGAGCGATTTATTCATTTTCAGCTTTCCGCCGGATGTCTGTCTCATATTTTTGGCAGTATAAGTGACGGGTTCTTCGATGATTTCCAGATCCGAAATATGAACCTGTGAACGTAGAATGCCCATCTGCACGAAGAGATTACCCCGGGCATCCGGAAGCGAACGCACGGTTCCTGTCAGATTCATGCTCAGGACTCTGACAGATTCGCCAAGTTTGAAATCGGAAGGTTTGTGTTGTTTCTTTGGTTTTTGTGCGCTAAGATTTGAGGAGCTGTTCGTTTCTTTGATTTTCTTTCGAAGACGTTCTCGCTCCCGTTCCATATCAGAAGCGGAAATATTTTCTTTTCCAAATTTGCGGAAGTTTTTCATGGTTTCATCCGCCATCTCTTTGGCCTCGCGTAGAATGGCGCCGGCCTCTTCTTTGGCTTGACGTAGAATCTTTTCCTTCTGCTCTTCCAGTTTTTCTTGTTTCTGCAAGGTCCGGTTTTTCAATCGTTCTATCTCGCGCTTGTAAGCGGCGATTTCTTCCTGTTCCTTTTCGATGGTACGCTTACTGCTTTCCAGATCCGATAGCAGATCTTCAAAAGAAACGTCCTGCTCGGACAAATGTTTTTTGGCATTTTCGATGATATAATCCGGCAGCCCCAGTTTCCCGGAAATGGCAAAAGCATTACTCTTTCCAGGAATGCCCACCAGAAGCCGATATGTTGGATTTAGGCTGTCGACGTCAAACTCACAGCAGGCATTTTCCACACCGGGAGTGGAGAGCGCGAATACTTTCAACTCGCTGTAGTGGGTGGTTGCCATTGTCCGGATTCCTCTGGAGTGCAGATGGGAGAGAATGGCGATGGCAAGCGCAGCGCCCTCCGTCGGATCTGTCCCGGCACCCAGCTCGTCAAACAGAACCAGTGACTTTCCATCTACGTGCTGTAAAAAGGAGACAATGTTTGTCATATGAGAAGAAAAGGTACTTAGACTTTGTTTGATACTTTGTTCATCCCCGATGTCGGCAAATACTTTATGAAATACGGAAAGCTCGCTTCGATCTGCAGCCGGGATATGGAGTCCGGCCTGCCCCATCAGGGTGAATAGACCTACGGTTTTTAGGCTGACTGTTTTGCCGCCGGTGTTGGGGCCAGTAACAATCAGAAGATCAAATTCATCTCCCAAAGACAGACTGATCGGTACGACGGTACGTGCATCCAGCAGGGGATGTCGGCCTTCCCGGATACGAATGCGCCCTTCTTCATTAAAGATCGGTATGCTTCCCCGCATAGCGAGCGCAAGAGAGCCTTTGGCAAAGATAAAGTCCAGTTCCGTCAGCACCCGATAATTAGAACGAATCTCGGGTACGTATGCGGCGGCATCTTCACTTAGGCGAGCCAGAATAGCGTTGATTTCCTCCTGTTCTTTTCCATAGAGCTCTTTGAGGTCGTTGTTTAGCTTCACAACGGCCATCGGCTCTATAAATAGAGTAGAACCGGTGGAGGATTGATCGTGAATCAGTCCATTGACCTGACCGCGGTATTCTGCCTTGACGGGGAGACAGTAACGGTCACCGCGCATGGTGATAATCGGGTCCTGCAAATAGGTGCGCAGAGAACCATTTACCAAATTGTTTAATGTGGCATGTACGCGATCGTTCATAGCGTGAATACTGCGTCGGACCCTTTTTAGATTCGCACTGGCATCGTCGCTGATCTCATCTTCGGCAAGAATACAACGTTCAATCTCAGTATTTAAGGTAGACAACGGCTCTAATTGTGCAAAATAGTCGTCCAGACAGTCCGAGAGCTCCTCCACGGTATCGTGTCTTCCGTAAGATTTTGCCTGAGCAGCCGTCCTCAGAATGCCAGAGATTCGGAGCAATTCGCCGGAAGAAAGGGCGCCTCCAACTTCCAGGCGCTTCAGGGAGGCCTCGATCGTCAGTACATTTCCAAAAGAGATGCGACCCTTTTTGATGATTCTTGTAAATGCGGCTGCGGTTTGTTCCTGAGCCGTCCGGATATCGCTTAAAACGGTCATGGGCTTTAAATTGCGGCAAAGGAGCTGACCTCGCTCAGAGGATGCTTCTGCAACCAGTAATTCTATGATTTTATGAAACTCCAGTTTCTGTAATGTTTTTTGATTCATCTTTCTAACCTCATCAGAGTCTTTGATTCTTTCATTTTACCCTATTCGCGGGTGAAAGAAAAGGATAAAATATTGAACAATCTGAGGGAATCAGGTATACTATACCTGATGAATTACTGGAAAGTATAGAGAAGTAAGATCAGAGGAGCGGCAAACGTTTATGGGAATGGAAGAAGATCCAAAGAAAGAACGCCCAAAGGAAGCGCCTGAAGATTCTGGAGGGGATTTTTCTTTCTTGCAGGAAATCATCAAGAAAGAGCCTGTATCAAAAGATAAGATTTTAAAAAAATTTATACAGATTGCCGTAACAGGATTGATTTTTGGCATATTTGCATGTACAGGGTTTTATGCATTAAGGCCCTGGGCAGCCAGGAATTTTCAGGCAAAGGCGGATAAGGTCACGATACCAGAGGACGAGGAAGAGCAGACAGAGGAAGCGGTAGAAGAAACACAACCTGCAGAACCGGTATTGTCTTCAGACACCTACAGTGAATTGTTGAGTTATGTGTACGAGATTGCACGGGAAGCGGAAAAATGTATTGTGTCAGTGAGTGCAGTAAATGGTGAAGACCTATTGTCCTCAGACATCAGTGTGATGAAAAATGAAGTTTCCGGTATCATTGTAGCGGATAACAGTCGGGAACTTCTGATTGCGGCAAATAATATCGTGTGTGAAAATGCGGAAAGTTGGAAGGTCTGTTTTGCAGATAACCGTTCTTATCCGGCAACGCTTAAGAAGCAAGATCGTACGATTGGATTGGCTGTTTTTGCAGTGGAGCGCGGTGGTCTGGAATCGTCGACCTGGGAATCTCTGAAAATAGCGACACTTGGTAATTCCAATTTAGTGACCAGGGGCAGCACGGCAATTGCTTTGGGCAATATGTTTGGCTATTCTGGTGGAATTGGCTATGGGATTATCAGTTCTACACGATACGATATGGAGCTTGCGGATGGGAGATATGGAGTCCTTGGTACGGATATCGCAGCGGCGGATCAAGGAACTGGTGTGCTGTTCAATATGAAAGGGGAAGTTACTGGCTTGGTGATGCCGAATATTTGGTCCGGAACCGAGGGTACTTTGGCAAATGCTTATGCCATTTCAGATTTAAAGACGATTATAGAAAAGCTTTCCAATGGTGAAAGTGTACCTTACCTGGGGATACACGGAGTGACGGTGGATGAAGCAACGACCAAGGAGCGTGGAATTCCCAAAGGACTCTATGTATTGCAGGTGGACGCGGATTCTCCGGCGATGGGGGCTGGTATTCAGAATGGAGATGTTCTGACACAGATTGGAAAAACAAAGATTACCAGTATGCTTGTCTATCAGAAAGCGCTTCAGGAATTTCGGACAGGAGAAAATATACGGGTCAGGGGTCAACGAAGAGGCGCCGGCGAATATGTGGATATTGAGTATACTGTAACGGTTGGAAGTAGGGAGTAGGTTGTAAGAGATAAAGAAGAATAAAGAAAAAGGGTTGGACCCTTTTGGAAAGAGGGTAAAAATGTTATATATTAAAGATTTACGTGAAGGAGATACCATCCGGACGGTGTATTTATGTAAGAGCAAACGTTCTGCGGAGACAAGAAACGGAAAGCCCTATGATAATCTGTTTTTGCAGGATAAGACCGGAGTCTTAGACGGAAAGGTATGGGACCCAAATTCACAGGGGATCACAGAATATGAAGAAAAAGATTTTATTGAGGTGTTTGGAGATGTCATCAATTATAATGGGAATCTCCAGTTAAATATTAAGCAAATACGCAAAGCGCAGGAAGGAGAGTATAATCCGGCGGATTACATGCCGACTACAGACAAAAATGTGGAACGTATGTATCAGGCTCTTCTTGGATTTGTGGAGCAGATAAAGAACTCCTGGCTTCGCCAGGGCGTGGAATATTATTTTGTCAAAGATGAGGCGTTTATTCGTAGTTTCAAGAGTCATTCGGCGGCAAAAACGGTACATCACAGTTTTTCCGGGGGGCTGTTGGAACATACGCTGAGTGTGGTAAAGTTGTGTGAGTATCTGGCAAGCGCCTATCCTATTTTAAATAGAGATTTACTCTACGCATCTGCGATCTGTCATGATATTGGTAAGACAAAAGAATTATCGAATTTTCCTGACAATGACTATACGGATGACGGGCAGTTGATCGGACATATTGTGATTGGGGTTGAGATGATAAATGAGGCGATCCGGTCGCTTCCTGGGTTCCCGGTAAAGACAGCAAATGAATGGAAGCATTGTGTGATTGCTCATCATGGAGAGCTGGAATTTGGTTCACCGAAAAAACCGGCGCTTGCAGAGGCATTGGCGCTGAATCTGGCGGATAATACGGATGCAAAACTGGAGACACTGACGGAAATCTTCCGGGCAAAGGACAGCAAAGATTGGCTGGGGTATAACCGTTTGTTTGAATCGAACCTGCGGAAAACGAGTGTGACGTCCGATGAGTGATTGACGGAGGATGATGGATGCAGAAGAACGAAGTTGTTACAGTTACAATTGAAGATATTGGAGTGAATGGAGAGGGTATAGGCAGAGTAAATGGCTATACCCAAAGGGCACACCGTAATGCATGCGCTCCGCGCGGGGAACTAATGTATACCCTATTTATTAAGGATTCTATGATCGGCGACGTAGTGGAGGCAAAGATCATAAAGGCAAAGAAGAGTTATGGTTATGCACGGTTGATGAAGATTTTGACGCCTTCGAAATACCGCGTGCAGCCGAAATGTGAATTTGCCCGGAAGTGTGGCGGATGCCAGATTCAGGAGATGGCATATGCGCAGCAATTGGCGTTTAAACAGCGGAAAGTGAAGCAAAATCTGGAGCGAATCGGCGGTTTTGATGCAGAATATTTGGAGCAAATTATGGAGCCGATTCAGGGGATGGAAGAACCATTCGGTTATCGGAATAAAGCGCAGTTTCCTTTTGGCACGGATAAACAGGGAAATATCATCACCGGATTTTATGCCGAAAGGACGCACGATATCGTGTTTCATACAGACTGTGCACTAGGAGTTCCAGTGAATCGGGAGATCTTGGAGTTGACGCTGCAGTTTATGAGAAAGCATCATATTTCTGCTTACGATGAAAAGACCGGACAGGGAGATTTGCGCCATGTGTTGATTCGTTATGGATTTACGACGAAAGAAATTATGGTATGTTTCGTTCTGAATCGGGCCGGGAAACGGAATTTTGACAGGCGGACAAAGGGAAAGCGCGTATGGCTGCCGGCGCAGGATGAATTGGTGAAGGCGTTAGCTAAAATACCGGGAATGACCAGTATTTCGGTGAGTCCGCATACGGAAAAAAGTAATGTGATTATGGGGGATTCCTTTGAGGTGATCTGGGGGCAACCTTATATTACAGATTATATTGGCAAGGTAAAGTATCAGATTTCACCGCTTTCTTTTTATCAGGTAAATCCGGTGCAGACGGAAAAATTGTATGGCTGTGCGTTGGAATATGCGAATTTGCACGGAACAGAGACCGTATGGGATCTGTATTGTGGAATCGGAACAATTTCGCTGATATTGGCGCAGCGGGCGAAACAGGTATACGGTGTGGAGATTGTACCGCAGGCTGTGGCGGATGCGAGGAACAATGCGAAAATAAATGGAATCAAAAATGCGGAATTCTATGAAGGCAGGGCAGAGGATGTGCTGCCGAATTATTATGCCCAATTTGCGAAATCTCATCCGGGGCAGCAGGCGCGGGCGGATGTGATTGTGGTGGATCCGCCGCGAAAAGGTTGTGAGGAGTCTCTGCTTCAAACGATGGTGGAGATGAAGGCTGAACGGATCGTGTATGTGAGCTGTGATTCGGCGACGTTGGCGAGGGATTTGAAATATTTGTGTGGGGAAGGGTATGAGTTGAAAAAGGTGCAGGTAGTGGATATGTTTCCGATGACGGTGCATGTGGAGACGGTGGTCTTGATGTCAAAAGTGAAAGAGTAAGGAAGCCTCAAAAGGCTTGAAATCAAGGGATTCTGAAGATATTGCCCTTAAACGGGA
>JAAVXR010000079.1 GCA_022790755.1 Hespellia sp.
AGAACATATGCTCTGTACGGCAAAGACCAATACCTTCTGCGCCAAGTTCACGTGCTTTCTTTGCATCAGCCGGAGTATCTGCATTCGTACGAACTTTCATTGTTCTGTACTTGTCAGCCCATGCCATGATTCTTCCAAATTCACCGGCAATCGTAGCATCCACTGTCGGGATAATTCCATCGTATACATTACCTGTAGAACCATCAATGGAAATTGCATCTCCTTCATGATATTCTTTGCCTGCAAGTGTGAACTTCTTATTCTCTTCATCCATCGCGATATCGCCACATCCAGATACGCAGCATCTTCCCATTCCACGCGCAACTACCGCAGCGTGAGATGTCATACCACCACGAACGGTCAGGATTCCCTGCGCAGATTTCATACCTTCGATATCCTCCGGGGAAGTCTCCAGACGAACCAGAACAACCTTCTCCCCTCTCGCAGCCCATGCCTTTGCATCGTCCGCCGTAAATACGATCTTACCGCATGCTGCTCCCGGAGAAGCACCTAACGCCTTGGAAACCGGCTCTGCAGCCTTCAATGCAGCCGCATCAAACTGTGGATGAAGCAGTGTGTCCAGATTTCTCGGATCAATCATAGCTACCGCTTCTTCCTCTGTTCTCATTCCTTCGTCCACCAGATCACACGCGATCTTAAGAGCCGCCTGAGCTGTTCTCTTTCCGTTACGTGTCTGAAGCATATACAAATGGCCATGCTCTACGGTAAACTCCATATCCTGCATATCTCTATAGTGACTTTCCAGAGTCTCACAAACCTGTTTAAACTGCTTGAAAGCTTCTGGGAACTTCTGTTCCATCTCGGTAATGTGCATTGGTGTACGAACGCCTGCAACCACGTCCTCACCCTGTGCGTTGGTCAGGAACTCTCCAAACAGACCATTCTGTCCAGTAGCCGGGTCTCTCGTAAAGGCAACCCCAGTACCACAATCATCACCCATGTTACCAAATGCCATCATCTGTACGTTAACAGCGGTTCCCCAAGAATATGGGATATCGTTGTCACGACGATATACATTTGCACGCGGGTTGTCCCAAGAACGGAATACGGCCTTGATTGCTCCCATAAGCTGTTCTTTTGGATCTGCCGGGAAATCATCTCCGATTTTTGCTTTATATTCTGCTTTGAACTGATTTGCAAGTTCTTTCAGATCCTCCGCCGTCAGCTCAACGTCCTGCGTAACGCCTCTGTCAGCTTTCATCTTGTCAATCAATTCTTCAAAATATTTTTTACCAACTTCCATTACTACATCCGAATACATCTGGATAAATCTTCTGTAACAATCCCATGCCCAGCGCGCATTTCCTGAGCCTTTTGCCAGAACATCCACTACTTCTTCATTTAATCCAAGGTTCAAAATTGTATCCATCATACCTGGCATGGATGCTCTCGCTCCGGAACGTACAGAAACCAGAAGCGGGTTCTCTTTGTCACCGAACTTCTTGCCTGTGATCTCTTCCATCTTTGTGATTGCTTCCATAATCTGACCCATGATCTCGTCATTGATCTTCTTTCCATCTTCATAGTACTGCGTACAAGCTTCTGTTGTGATCGTGAAGCCCTGTGGTACTGGAAGGCCAAGGTTTGTCATTTCTGCGAGGTTAGCGCCTTTTCCGCCAAGAAGGTTTCTCATATCTGCGTTTCCTTCTTTGAACATATAGACCCATTTTGTTGCCATCTTCAAATCCTCCTAATTTTCTTTCATTGTTTCATTAAATTGTTCTAAACCGCATATAATATTCTAATTGGTTTGCATGTCTGAGTCAAGAGTTTTGTACGGATTTCTGCCGGATCTTTCCATTTAACAACCACGTCCCATATCTTTCAAGAAGGCCATATATGCGCGGTATGCCTCATAGATATCCGCCTTGCTCGCAACTTCCCATGGAGCATGCATACAGAGAACAGCTACGCCGCCATCTATCACTTCCATTCCAAATTGAGCCAGAATGTATGCGATCGTTCCGCCACCGCCTACGTCGATTTTCCCCATTTCCGTCATCTGGAAAGCAACCTCTGCATCGTCAAACACTTTTCGCAATCTTGCGATATATTCCGCGTTGGCATCGCTGGAACCACTTTTTCCACGGGAACCGGTATGTTTTTTAATCACAAGTCCTTTTCCAAAGAAAGAAGCGCTCTTCTTATCATACACGTCGCTGTACATTGGATCATAGGCAGCGCCCACGTCGGAAGAAATCATTGTGGAATTCGCCATCGTATGACGCAGTTTCAACTCAGAAAATTCTCCACACAAATTCAGGATCTCTGCGACCGCATTTTCAAAAAATCTGGAATGCATTCCGGTAGCTCCCACGCTCCCGATTTCCTCTTTATCCACCAGAATACAGCAGGACGTCCGCTTTACAGAAGGCACATCCAACATCGCCATCAAGGATGTATACGCGCAGACCCTGTCGTCCTGTCCGTATGCCAGTATCATACTGCGATCCAAACCACAATCGCGCGCCTTTCCTGCCGGAACAATCTCCAGCTCTGCCGACATAAAGTCCTCCGCTTCCATATGATATTTTTCTTTCAAAAGTTGCAATACTCTGGCTTTGACTGCCTCTTTTTTCTTACCTTCCAAGGGACGACTTCCCACTAAGATATCCAGATTTTCTCCTTCAATTACTTTGGATGCCCTTGCCTCAAGCTGTTTTGCAGACAAATGGATCAGCAGATCCGTCACCAACAGCACTGGATCTTCCTCGTCCTCACCAATCACCACCTGAACGGTCTCCCCGTCTTTTTTCACGATTACTCCATGAATCGCCAGCGGAAGTGCCACCCATTGGTATTTCTTAATTCCACCATAATAATGGGTGTCCAGATAGGCAAACCCACTTTCTTCATACAATGGATTCTGCTTCAAATCCAAACGCGGAGAATCAATATGCGCACCCAGAATATTCATACCATTTTCCAGAGCGTCCGTCCCAATCTGAAACAACGCAATAGACTTATGCATCCATTCCACATAAACCTTATCTCCCGGCTTTAATCCGCCCTCTACCTCCGAAAGTTCCTGATACCCCGCAGCGCGAACCTGACGAACAATTTCTGTCACACATTCTCGCTCTGTCTTCCCCGCATCCAGAAACTTCCGATATCCTTTATTGAATTTTTCCAAACTTTCCAACGACTCTTCCTCATATTTCAGCCACAAATTCTTCTCTTTCATTTTCCCTTCCCCTTTCATACTTATAAAATTTAAACAGTTGTAAAACCAATAATTTTGCGGAATATATTGTCAGAATATTCTCACAAATGTCCAATACTCCTATTATGCCAATCCTTCCATTTTTTACACGGAATTCAAACATCTCCCACAACATCATATAAAAAACAAGAGCTATCGAACTTTCATTCTGTTCAACAGCCCTCCTCTATCGTTTAATATACCACATACCACACAAGCCAACTTATTTCTCCACTCTTATGATTTAGAATATCAAAAGATGCTTTCTCAGAGTGCACCTGGCAAATTGCGCACGTTCTTTCTCAAAATTCAAACTTCTTCTCGAAATAAGCCTTCAAATCCTCAATCTTGATTCTCTCCTGCTCCATAGTATCACGGTCGCGAACTGTCACTGCCCCGTCTGTCTCCGATTCGAAATCATAGGTTACACAGAACGGCGTACCAATTTCGTCCTGACGACGATAACGTTTTCCGATATTACCGCGGTCATCGTATTCACAATTATAGGTCTTGCACAATTCCTGATAAATCTTCTCTGCACCTTCTCCCAACTTCTTGGAAAGCGGAAGCACGCCGATTTTAACCGGTGCAAGTGCTGGATGGAAATGAAGTACCGTTCTTACGTCTCCGCCTTCCAGCTCCTCCTCATCATAAGCGCTGCACAAGAATGCCAAAACCATACGGTCAGCGCCCAAAGACGGTTCGATCACGTACGGGATATAGCGATTTTTCTTCTCATCGTCAAAATAGGACATATCCTGTTTGGACACATTCTGATGTTGTGTCAAATCATAATCTGTTCTGTCCGCAATGCCCCACAACTCTCCCCATCCAAATGGGAACAAAAATTCTACGTCTGTGGTAGCCTTACTGTAAAATGACAGTTCCTCTTTATCATGATCGCGGTAACGCACTTCGTCTTCTTTCAATCCGAGAGACGCCAGCCAATCCAAACAGAACTTTTTCCAATATGCAAACCACTCCAAATCGGTATCCGGCTCACAGAAAAATTCCAGTTCCATCTGTTCAAACTCTCTTGTACGGAATGTAAAGTTACCCGGCGTAATCTCGTTGCGGAAAGATTTCCCAATCTGAGCAATCCCGAAAGGAATTTTCTTCCTGGAAGTCCGCTGAACATTCTTAAAATTCACAAAGATTCCCTGCGCTGTCTCCGGTCTCAAATACACCGTATTCTTTGCATCTTCCGTAACACCCTGAAACGTTTTAAACATCAAGTTGAACTGTCGGATATCCGTAAAATTATGTTTTCCACAAGTCGGGCACGGTATCTGATGTTCTTCAATAAATGCTGTCATCTGTTCCTGCGTCCATCCATCAATAGACCCTTCCAGTGGAATCTCATGTTCCTCACAATAATCTTCAATCAGCTTATCCGCCCGGAAACGCTCATGACACTCTTTACAATCCATCAAGGGATCTGAGAATCCTCCCAGATGACCCGATGCTACCCATGTCTGCGGATTCATCAAAATTGCACAGTCCACCCCCACATTATACGGCGACTCCTGCACAAATTTCTTCCACCATGCCTTTTTGACATTATTCTTCAACTCCACGCCAAGATTCCCATAATCCCAAGTATTTGCCAGGCCGCCGTAAATCTCGGACCCCGGATACACAAATCCTCTGGATTTCGCCAAAGCTACAATCTTATCCATCGTCTTTTCAACCATATCGCTTATCCCTCACATTTTTATATAATATGCATCTTCTTATTATAACGGCTCATATTCTAATTTTCAAGTATTGTTTCCAGGATACCAAGCGACTTAAATTGTCTCTCCACATATACTTCCATGTACCGTTTCATTACCCGCCCCAACTGTACCAGTACTCGATCCGATACCAGAAAAGTATAAAGATTCTCAATCCGAGAACTCTCTATGTACTGCGTCGTATATACGGTAGACGTGTCCAAGTGCATACCATCCACGATATCCTGCAAACAATCCGAACAGACCATTCCACCTTTTCTGGCGCTGAACACGCTCAGATTATCCTTACAACCGCAGACAACACACTGAAACATTTGCGGACCTTCTCCATTGATACAGATCGTTTTTAACTCATAAATATACCGAATCAAACGATTCGGTATCTTGTCGTGGGTCAATGCTCGCATTGTCTGATAGAGCAGTTTCAACATTTCCCGCTCATCCTGCCCCTCCCGAGTATAATAACCTGCAAGCTCCAGAAAGTAAAACCCGTAATATGCGCCCTCCACATCTTCACGTAACTTCGAAAAGTAATTGCTGATATGTGCGGATTGGATCGTATTAGAAGTCCGCCCTTCAAATATCGTAAACTCACCGAACGCAAATGGATTGACCGCCGCCACTAAAGAGCTGTTTGGTCGTCTTGCCCCCTTTGCAAAAGCGGAGATTCTTCCCCGCTCCTTCGTAAGCAACACCACCCTCCGATCATACTCTCCAATTGGCGTCGCGGACAACACCATTCCTGTCACCACCGTCTGATTCACCGTCTGTCCCCTCTGACTGCCATGATTTCACTTCCCATTTATCTACTCTCTCACTATCAATACTACTTTCCCGATATCGAAGATAATCTTCCACACTTCCTGTTGCCATAAATGTATCCCAGTACTCTCTGCTCATCCAATCACCTCGTCGTCCGTATTATTCATTCATGATTAGATTCTCCGAATTGCCCGGGCGCTATACTGTACAATCTCTGCCAATTCTTCCAGTCAAGTACATAATAACAAGATTAGGTTTCTTCCCGATATCCAAAATTTTTCATAATAAAATCACTATCCCGCCAGTTCTTCTGCACTTTCACCCAAAGCTGTAAGTTGACTTTGCACTCCAACATCTGCTCGATCTCATACCGTGCGGTACTACCGATTTTTTTCAACATGGCACCTTGTTTTCCGATAATAATCCCTTTATGAGATTCTTTTTCACAGACAATGGTCGCATCAATTTGCATCACTTTTTTCTGCATTTTCATGCGATCAATCGCCACAGCAATTCCATGTGGAATCTCTTCATTCAAACTGTGCAGTGCCTTTTCCCGGATGATTTCGGCCACAATCTGACGCTGAGGTTGATCTGTCACCGTATCTTCATCATAAAATTGCGGTCCGTATGGCAGTACCTGGAAAATCACCTTCACCAATTCCTCTGTGTTATCCCCCGTTCGGGCTGATACCGGTACGATTTCTGTAAAATCATATTCCTTTCGATAAACATCAATGAAGGACAGCAGTTCTTCCTTTTTCACCATATCAATTTTGTTCATCACCAGAACCACCGGCGTGCGTACCTTCTTTAACTGTTCAATAATATGGCGTTCCCCGGCTCCGATAAAGTCGGAAGGCTCCACCAGCCAGAGAACCACGTCTACTTCGTTTAAAGTCCGCTCCGCCACATGAACCATGTATTCCCCCAGTTTATTTTTTGCCTTATGGATTCCTGGGGTATCCACGAACACAATCTGTCCTTCTTCCGTTGTCAAAACCGTCTGAATTCGATTCCTTGTCGTCTGGGGTTTTTTCGAAGTAATCGCGATTTTTTGCCCGATCAGATAATTCATCAATGTAGATTTCCCGACATTCGGGCGCCCAATCAACGTCACAAACCCAGATTTATAATTATTTTTCATTCAGAACAGCTCCTTCACTTCCCCAAACATTTCCTTTTGTGCTTCGATTTTTTCTTCATTTCCAATGACACAGACCTGATCAGCCTTCAGTATGGCCTCCACAACCTCTGCAAGCGCACGAATGTCCTCCTGCGTTGCGTGCAATACTTCCAGACGTTCTCCCTGAATCATTTCCTCGCTTACGTGATTCATATACAGACTCATAGACCGCTCTCCTTTTGCAGCCGGCGTCATCGGACGATCCATATTGCTGATCGTTCCAATCACATATTTGGTCATATCCCGCTCGTTTACCGTAAAATCCCGTAAATATTGCGGGACGCCTTCATATACCTCCATCGTCTTTTCCAAATTTGGATCGCGGTACGATACAAAATAGCCTTCTCCGATGCGGTTAAAACTGCTCATGCAACCGTAAGCTCCGCCTTTGACACGAATATTCTGCCATAAATAATCGTAACTTAAAATGACTTTTAGAATCTGCAACGCCCCGTTATACGGCACCCCTTGGTACATAAAGTTACCTGTCCGGGCCACATACTGTACCTTCGAGGACGTCTTAAATCCCTCGTTCTTTTTCACACAGTGCAAGATACAGGGCTGATATTCCATCTCTTCCCCGTCGTGCAGAGAACTTCCCAATTCCACGATGCCCTTCTCCGCCGCTTCCAATCCTTCTCTGGCACTGGTATAACTTACCATCATATTGTCGCCCCGGAAAATCTTTTTGGCAATCTGCTCCAAGGTCTGAACAAGTCGCTCTTTCTCCTCCTCAAAATGTTCCTCTATCCGGGCCACCACTTCATAGAATCCGATCCCATCCGTGTCATCTTTGAATTTTGCAATCGGAGAGTCATAGGATAATGCTCTAAGTGCACTGGAAGCATGTCCTGAAGATTGAAACCGCATCTGCAGGCGCGATTTGGTCATGGCAACAATTTCTCTCAGTCGTTTCGTATCCCCCAGCTTAGACTCTGTCAGGATTTCCCGCATCATCGTAAATAAAACCGAAAGTTTCGGATACAATGACTTGCCCTTTATCTCGAATACCGCTTTGAACTCTTTTTCCTGCACTTTCGTTACATCGGCAAACAATTCCAAGGAAGTTCCTATTCCGCCTGTATGCACATTGATTTCATTAAACAATTCCCCGTACTCATAATGCGTCGTATCAATGATGCCAAGCACCGACTGTAACAGTCCAACATAGGGCAACATCTCCTCCGAAATTCCGGACAAATCAAACAATACCGAGAGATAGCCGATTCCGTTTGTCTCAACTTCATGATATATTAGCGGTATCTCGACCGTCTTTTGTCTTCCATCTTTTTCGCCCAGATTCACGGTTATTTTTCGTTCTTCATTATAGACAGGCGCAATTTTTTCTGAAATGTCCTCCCGCTTCAAAATAGGAATCTTCTGCTCGTCCTTTGGATCATCCGGCGCCTCCTGGTATGCTTTTAGATTTTCTGTATCCGCAACCAAACGTTCTATCTCTTCTTTCGATAACCCTTCTTTATAAATTTGAAGCTTCTCTTCCAATTCCCGATCCATACGCGCCGTACGTCCTTTTTCCGGCGAAATCATCACAATGGAACCGTGCGTGTTTTTCAATAAATACGTCTCAATTAACTGCTCAAAATATCCTTTTCCAATCTGCTCTTTCAGAAATTCGAAAACCGGCAGTGCTTCCATATGAATGAACGGTCTGGTATCATCATAAAGCCAACTGTCAAAAATCTGCAGCCCATACATCAGCCCTTTGGGATATCCCCCAAAATCCGCCTCCCGGAACCGGAATTCGTGGTAATTAATTCCAGCCTCCAGAGATTTTTGTTCCATCCCTTGTTCTACGATATCCTGAAGCGTTTTCTCAATCACATTTACAAACGCTTCTTTTTGATCCATATCCGCATTCTTCGCAACCACCGAAAAAATTGGCTGATAAATTCCATTATCATAGGAACCCATGATATCTTTTCCGATTCCAGCATCTAAAAGCGCTTTTTTTAGAGGAGCACCCGGCGCAGAAAGCAAAGCGTAATCCAACACTTCAAACGCCAAATATAATTTCTCGTCCAAACTGGTTCCTATTACTTTGTTATACGAAAGGTACGTATTTTCCTGTTCCGATTCATTGCCTGCAATGGAATATTTCTTGGAAACTTCCACCATTTCTGTAAATGGTTTTTGCAGCTGAATTTCAGAATCTACCGGACACCAATCAAACTTGCTCAGATAATTTTCATCCAGCCAGTTCAATTTTTCTACCATATCCATATCTCCATACAGATAGATATAACTGTTCGACGGATGGTAGTATGTTCTGTGAAAATCCAGAAACTGCTCATACGTCAAATTCGGAATCTCTTCCGGGTCTCCACCGGACTCATTCGCATAAGCTGTATCCGGAAACAGAGAATTTAAAATTACCCGATCCAACACACCTTCCGGTGAAGAAAAGGCTCCCTTCATCTCATTATAAACGACTCCGTTATATTCCAGAGGGCCATCCACGTCTTCCAGCTTATAACTCCAACCTTCCTGACGGAAAATTTCATCATGCTCATAAATATTCGGATAGAACACTGCGTCCATATAGACATGCATCAGATTTTGAAAATCTTTATCATTACAGCTCGCCACCGGATATACCGTCTTATCCGGATACGTCATCGCATTCAAAAATGTGTTCAAAGAGCCCTTTACCAACTCCACAAACGGATCTTTCACCGGAAAGTTTTTGGAACCACACAGCACCGAGTGTTCCAAAATATGCGGCAGTCCCGTACTATCTGCCGGAGGCGTCCGAAATCCAATATGGAATACTTTATTCTCATCATCATTCGAAACCAAGACTATTCTCGCTTTGCTCTTTCTATGTCTCAGAAGATATCCCCTCGAATGAATGCCCTGAAGTTCTTGCTCCTGTTGTAATTCATATGCCTGCAATTCCTTTATTTCCATGTGTTTTGCTCCTCTCATCAGATTATTTTACTCGCCTCAGTGGAAGCGTCTGCTGGAATTATATCACAGTTGAAATCAGAATTATAGGCCTTTTCCAAATGACATCTCGCTATGATTCAATCTAAGGTTGCATCCTGCAACTCATCAAAAGCTGCCATACATTCATCCACGGTAGCTCCGTTCAGCAATTCACGTACAATCAAACATGTATTTCCCCACTGTTCTACCTTCATTCCAGCATTGGAACCTAAAACATAGACCCCCTCTTCAATAAGATCGTTCAGAGGTTGCAGTGCAGGTACACAGTCCACTTTCACATTTTTAGAAGGTGAAATCACTCGGTTGGTTTCTGAATAAACTTGCAGCGCTTCATCAGAGACTATGATATCCAAAACATCCATTGCATCTTCTGCGTGCTCCGCATTCACACCAACACCGAACCCAGTGATAGGCACCACTGGCATCTGTCCCCGACTGCTGGGGAATCCGATCACTTGCATTTCAAAATCGGTTTTCCCATAAGCGGTTTCCGTATTTGCGGCCCCCCAATAGGCCATAACGATGGGAGTTTTCCCCGCCAGGAAATCCGGTCCCTCCGCTTCAATGGCTTCACTGACGGCTGCCTTCTTGGCATCAATATAACCACAATCAATGAGTTTCTTAAGGAACTCAAACCCTGGACGCATATAATCACTGTATCTTGCTTCTCCGCTATTAAGCGCCGCGATCTCAGCTTCCGTATTCCCACCGTTATATAAATCTGCATAAGCCTGCGCGAAAACAAAAGTCTCCAACCACCAGCGATTCGCACCGATAGGCGTCTCGATTCCATTTTCCTGGAATACACGACAGCACTCCAAAAATTCCTCCGGAGTCTCTGGCAAACTGAGCTCATATTGATCAAACATAGTTTTGTTAACAAACAAACCATATGCGACAACTTCCTGCGGAATCGCCACCAACTTCCCATCCACTGTATTCGCTGTTTTGACGATCTCCCGCAAATTCTTTGCGCTCTCAAGCCCAGACAAATCCTTCAGTTTTCCTTCTGCCCCTAATGTTAGAAGCGTATCCGGATTCAGTAGGTACAGATCATCCATATTATTACGTGCTCTCTCCAGGGTAACATCATCATACGTCTTATCCTGATAGTTTTCCGCAGTATAGGTCTTATAAGCAACCGTTACTCCCAGTTCTTCTTCTGCCATTATAATGGTCAAATCCGATGCACTCCTTGCAACATTCTTTGCGTCTGGATCACTCTTCTCCATAGGACTGAACAGATTGACCTCTCGCTCGTTGTCCTCCTCATTCGTAATCAAATTCATGGGGTCCTCTTGGCTTCCACAGGCCGCTAACAGTAAAACCATGATCCCTGCTATACAAACGGCCACCCCTCTCTCTATTCTTCCTCTCTCAAATCTTTTCATAACGACTCCTTTCACCGGATACATTGTCTGACAACCTTCTTTAACATCTCCATATCTAACGGTTTCGCCACATGTGCATTCATACCGGCATCCAATGCCGCTTTTTCATCCTCGGCGAACGCATTTGCCGTCATGGCAATAATCGGTATCTTACTTGCATCGTCTCTATCTAAAGAACGAATAGCTTTTGCCGCGTCATGCCCATTCATCACCGGCATCTGAACATCCAGAAGAATCGCAGCAAACGTCCCTTCTTCTTCCTCCTGGAAACGCTCCAATGCTAAACGTCCATTCTCAACAATCTCAAAGGATGCTCCTTCTATTTCCAAGAGCTCCGCTAAAATCTCTGCATTGATCTCATTATCTTCCGCTGCAAGGAAACGCAGCCCCTTCAGATCCCCTTCACTTTCTGACTCTGGACTACTCCTACGATCATTTGATTCTGACCACATCTCCTCAATCTTCTTCTGAAACGATGATACAAAAAATGGCTTTGTAAGGCTACCTGTGTTGTCTAATTGAAGCGCCTCTTCCACCTCTTCTGCATTATTTATCAGCAAAAGGATAGGTACAGCATCAGAAAGTATCTCCCGCAGGCCTTTGAGCACCTGAATACCGCAGGTCTCCCAATCCAGCAAAACCAATTGATATTCTCCGCCATTCTGTATGCAATCCAAAGCCTCCTTCAAATTGGAAGCAGCGGCTAGCTGAACGCCGGTATCCTCCATAAGATTATAAATATTTTTTTGTCCTTCCGCATCTCCGTTAACCGTCAGGACTCGTGTAACACCCCATTTTTTCCAAAATTGACAGTTTACCTTCTCTTCCAAGACGCGTAATTCCAAATCAACCCGGAATTGAGATCCCTGATTTACCTCACTGGTAACCTCGATCGTTCCTCCCATCATCTCCACAATACTTTTGGTAATAGCCATTCCGAGCCCAGTGCCCTGCACCTTGTTCGTCGTGCTATTCTCCGCTCTGGTAAAAGCGTCAAAGATTGTTTCCAGATATTCTTGTGTCATACCATACCCGTTATCTTCCACTTCAATTCGGATATGTTCATACTGGCTGGACCGCTGTTCGAGTCCAATAATACGCAACCAGATATGTCCATTCTCCTGCGTATATTTCACAGCGTTGGAAAGAAGATTAATCAAAATCTGGTTGATCCTCGTCTCGTCTCCCACCAGATATTCATGCCGGACTCTCCTGACCTCCAAATGAAATTCTTGTTTTTTCGCCTTAGCCATTGGCTGAATGATCGCATCCACGGAAGAGATCACATCGTTAAGCGCGAATTTTTCATAGTTGAGTACAACCTTCCCACTCTCGATTTTGGAAACATCCAAAATATCGTTAATCAAACTGAGAAGATGTTGACCAGAGGCCATAATTTTCTCTGTATATTCTCGTACTTTGACTGGATTCTCCGAATCTTTGGCAAGAAGCGTCGTAAATCCAAGCACCGCATTCATTGGAGTTCGAATATCGTGAGACATATTAGATAGAAACGTGGTCTTAGACTCACTGGCAATCTGTGCAGCTCGCAATGCCTCCGCCAACTGTTGGTTATGAACCTGCCTCTCCGCTTCCCGTTCTTTCCGAATTCTGTCCTGTTGTCTCCAGTTAAAATAGTACAGACCAATGCAGATAAAAAACGCCACCAGCATAGAAATCACAACAAGTAAAATATTATGATTGACAGTCTGCCCTTCCCGCTGGATCGCCGCAACAGGCACATAGCCCACCAGAAAAATGGTTCCATCATTGACCGCCCACATATAATTAAGCGCCTGTACTTTCCGAATATCATGGTAGAACAAAACGTTCTTCCCACCATCCAGACATTCGGCCACCTCCGCCTGTATCCCTGTCTCCTGAATGCTATTTGCACGGTAGAAATCGTCCAGATTCAGATGCCCCGCATCACGCTGTCCCATCCCTTTCGGTTTTAAGACAAACCTCTCACTCTCAGCATCCATAATATAGAGCGTCGCCTGCCCATTATAGAATCCACTTGGAAGCGCTTCGTCAATTGCGTCATAAACATACTCTGCATAGAGCGTCCCAATCTCCTGTCCATCCCGCTCAATTGGACACTTTATTGTATAAGACCACGTCCCCAAATAATTCACATAGGACTGAGAAATCGGTAATCCCTCAACCATTCCACCCGCAGAAAAGTTCAGAGCTGCTTCCGTAAACACCTCTCCATCGCTGGAGATACCTTCCGTATTCCCGGACAAAATCAATGATAATTTTGCTACTGTCTGGTTTTTCTCATAAGCACGAATATAAGCTTCCGGATCTTCACTCCTCGCAATCTCCTGAGCAATCAACATCTGGAACTCTGCTTCATTTCGCAAAATCGCCTCGATCGTGCACTGGATTAAGTCCATACTTTCACTCAAGTTCTGAATCGCTGATTCGGACATCTTTTTAGATATTTCATGCGATACTGCATAAACAATTGCCCCTAAAATACAAAAAACCAATACGATGGGGAGAAGCAAAGACAATCCTCTCCATTTTCTCCGTTTTTTTTCTTTCTCTTTCATTGGTAATCTCCATTCTTGATGCTTCTGGGAGCACGATGCTAGGATTCACAGCCAGAAAAGCTCCACAGTATAAATATATTTCATTATATCTTGTTTCGCTAAAAAATTACACCCTTTTTCTACGATTTCACATAATAAAAGAATCCCAATGAAAGCCGTCTAGGAGCCTTCTCCAAAAAAAGCAAACGACAGAACCCTCCTATTCTGCCGCACGCCTTTTCAAAAACTTTCTCAATTATTTTCTATTGCTTGACATTTTTCTATCACAAACTCCCGCTGTTTTACAAACTATTTGCCGTATTGTACGCCTCCTCCGTAGCATCCAGAATTCTTCTTGGAGTGGATGCATCCCCTATCACGTGAACTTGATACCTTGTCTCCAAAACTTCTTTTAGACCATTTCGAGGTTGATACCCTGCAGCAATCACCACTGAGTCGCAGGAAATGGACTGATCTGCCAGAACAACCCCGGACTCTGTAATTTCTTTCACCTCTGCACTTGTGATCACCCTCACCCCGTATGATTCTAGTTTCGCAAACATATGTCCCACAAAAGTAGCTCCGATACCATCTGCAATACTGTCCTTCATCTCAACTAACGTCAATCTTACACCTTGGCTGCCTAAATATTTACAGATTTCCGTTCCAACCAGACCACCGCCAATCACGACCGCCGTTCCTGTAACTTCTACTCGTTTATTCAAGATATCTTCTGCGCACACCACATTATGATTCTCAATCCCTGGAATCAGCGGCACTGTCTGAGTAGAACCGGTTGCCAGAATCACTTCATCTCCCTCAATATCTTCACAGGAAACCACTTCTTTTGTAATCACCCGAATTGGACTCTTTTCAATCTGTGAAGCCAGATAATCTCTGAAAATCCGGAAAGAACCTTTTTCCGGTGGAGTCGCCACAGCTTCCAGTTTACCGTTTAATCCATCTTTGGCATACAAATTGACATCATACCCTCTTTGGCTTGCGGTAAGAGCCGCCTGCATTCCAGCCGGACCTGCCCCGATTACGGCAATCGTCTTATCTTCACTTTTCGCGTTCAGTCCTCTGGTTCCTTCCTCCCCTGCAACCGGATTTACCATACAATGTGCAGGCATTCCACCTAACACCCTGTCTATACACCCCTGATTACAAGCAATACAATACCGAATATTCTCGTAATCTTTCTTTTCGATTTTTCGAATGAGCATAGGATCTGCAATCAGCCCGCGACCAATCGCCACAATATCTGCTTTCTCATTCTGAATCGTATCTTCAATCATGTCCGCATCATTTAACCGAGCAGCTACGATCACCGGAACATTTACCTTTGCTTTTAATTTCTCTGCATAAGGAACAATGAAACCTTGCGGAACATACATCGGTTGAATCGCATATTCTACCGCATCATAACAGCCTGCAGATAACGAGATTGAACTCACTCCTGCTTCTACCGACATCTGACAAACCTTTTCCACCTCGTCAAAATGCATTCCATCTTCCACATATTCATCCACACTGACACGAATCTGCACAGGAACCTCCCCATTGACTTCCTGTATCACAGATTTTAATACATCCATAGGATATTTTATCCGATTCTCAAAACTGCCACCATACGCATCCGTCCGTTTATTTGTATGCGTAGACATAAAAGAATGCAGCAAATAACCGTGTGCAAAATGAACTTCCACCAAATCGTACCCTGCTTCAATCGAATACCTTGCCGCCCATACAAATTTATCCCGAATCTCCTCCATCTGTTCCACAGTAATTTCTTTCGGATGATTCCCCAAAATACCACAAGGAATTGCACTCGGCGCCAACGGCTCCAAACCAGTAATCGCCTCGCTTGCCTGCCTTCCAGCGTGATATATCTGAGCGCCGATCAGACATCCGCATTCATGTACCGCATCCACCAGTCTCTTATGTTCTGCAACGTGCTTCTCTTCCCACAGAGACAACTGTGTCGGCAAGCCTCTCCCTTCCGAAGAAATGCCAATTGAACCGGGCATAATCATTGATACACCATTCTTCGCTCTCTCTTTAAAAAAGGCAATGATGCGCTCCGTGACATCGCCAGTTCCAAACGCTGCCATTCCATTTTCCATTGGCGCCATAATAAAACGATTCTTTAGTTCTAAGTTCCCAATTTTTATTGGGCTAAATAATTTTCTCATAGTTTGTTATTCCTTTCTAAAGGTATCAATGGTTCGTAACAGACTGGCCAGGAACTGTCACTTTTCGCCCTCGGTCTATATTATTCGTCAACGACATTCGCTAGCGAATAATATGTTTAAAAAAAATAAAACTTTTGGTAGATTAATCTAATTTCATTATAACATGGATTCCTTCAGAGTCAATATAAAAGATGAAATTGACATTTTTTTCTGCAATTTACTATACAATCGCAGCATCTTTATGAGTTTCGAGTCAGTCCCTGCTCATTTGACCGACCCGAAACATAATACACGCAATTGCACTCTACTACATTTCTATCATTCATGTTCAGACGATAGGCCCGCGTTCTATTTTTAATAGATTTTCACTATACTCATTGATGAAACGATTAAAATCCGAATTTTTATCTTTACTGACCTCATCATAAATGCGTTTCAAAAAGGACAATATCTCCACTACCTCTTCTTCTTTATGATCTTTAAACAACCCCATAAATTCGATACATTCTTTTGTATTGATGCTTTCTTCTATCTTCTTCCAGCCTTCTTTTGTAAGGTAGATTCTTATGACATTGGTTCCTTTCTGTCTTCTTTTTTCCACGAGCTTCTTTTTTTGCAACCTACTCACCAACGCCGAAGTCGTACTTTTATTCCATACCGCAATATTCCCCAGCTCCGTCAAAGTCAATCCGTCCTGAATGTGAAGAAGCCACAGACAATGCTGCTGCGCATATGAAATACCACACACCTGCGCTTCATTGTCCCAATCTTTTTCCAGATACATGTAAGTCGCTCTTACAAGATTCAAAAATATAGTAAAATAGTAATCGTTCTTTTTTCTATCCAGCATTATACTCTCTCGTCTATTGCCTTTCCGATATCGTGACGCATATATTTATTTTCAAATTGTACCCATTCTGTCGCTGCATATGCATTCTTACGCGCCTCAAGCAAATCCGCACCTTTCGCCGTAATTCCTAGAACACGCCCTCCATTTGTCACAATCTGATCGCCATCGGCTTTCGTGCCCGCATGGAAGCAGTAATATCCGTCGTGTTTCTCAAACTCTTCCAGACCACTGATTGGAAATCCTTTCTCATAAGATACTGGATAGCCGTCTGACGCCAATACGACACAGACCGCAGCATTATCTTCAAACTCCAATTCAATCTGATCCAGCTTCCCGTCAATACAAGCCTCCACCACATCAATCATATCATTCTTCATACGTGGAAGAACCACCTGCGCTTCCGGGTCCCCAAATCTGGCATTGTACTCCAGGACTTTGGGGCCGTCCTCTGTAAGCATCAATCCGAAAAAAATGACGCCGCAGAACGGTCTTCCTTCCGCCGCCATCGCATCCACAGTTGCCTGATAAATGTAACGTTCACAGTATTCTTCAACCTCTTTCGTGTAAAATGGACTTGGAGAAAATGTTCCCATACCGCCGGTATTCAGACCGGTGTCTCCATCGCCCGCACGTTTATGATCCTGCGCAGAAGTCATGGTCTTAATGGTTTTTCCATCTACAAAAGACAGAACAGATACCTCCCGCCCCGTCATAAATTCCTCGATCACCATTTCATTTCCTGCCGCTCCAAACTTTTTGTCCAGCATAATCGTTTTTACGCCTTCTCTTGCCTCTTCCAGGTTATTACAGATCAGCACTCCTTTTCCAAGCGCCAGGCCATCCGCTTTCAACACGATGGGAAACTTTGCGTTCTCCAGATAAGAAAGAGCAGCTTCCGGATCCTTAAAATTCTCATATGCCGCCGTCGGAATATGATACTTCTTCATCAAATCTTTGGAAAATGCCTTGGAACCCTCCAGAATTGCCGCGTTTTTGCGCGGTCCAAATGTCCGGATACCCGCCGCTTCCATCCGATCTACCAGTCCGCCCACCAACGGATCGTCCATCCCCACGATGCACAGATCAATCACCTGCTCTTTAGCAAATGCAACCAGTTTCTCAAATTCCATCGCTCCGATATTCACGCACTCCGCCAATGCCGCAATTCCGGCATTTCCCGGGGCACAGTAGATTTTATCCACTTTGCTGCTTTTCGCCACGCTGTCCGCGATCGCATGTTCTCTTCCGCCGCTTCCTACAATCAGTACTTTCAATTTATTTTCCTCCACAAATTATTCATCCAAAATTACTTTGCCGTCTTCCACCTTCACTCTTCCATTGGCGATCATATCAATCGCTTGCGGGAGAATCTTCCATTCTGCCTCCTCCATCACTCTGCGCTGTAAAGTCTCCGGGGTATCCCCTTGCTCTACATTTACGGCCTTTTGCAGGATAATCGGCCCGGTATCTGTCCCTTCATCTACAAAATGCACGGTGGCGCCCACTACGCGAACTCCCTTTTCCAGTTCCGCCTCATGAACTTTCAGTCCATAGAATCCCTTGCCGCAAAAGGAAGGAATCAGAGAAGGATGAATGTTAATGATCCGATTCCGGTATTTCTGTATCATCGCCTCCGGCAATACCACCAAAAAGCCGGCCAGCACGATCAAATCCGGGGCAAATGCATCCAATGCTTCCATCATTCCTCTGTGAAACGCTTCCCGGTCCGCATAATCTCTTGGCGAGATGCAGCGGCTTGCAATTTGATACTTCTTAGCCCGCTCCAGCGCATACGCATCTTTCTTATTGCTAATCACGCCGACAATCTCCGTATTCGTAATCACACCGTTTCTGACACCGTCGATCACGGCTTGCAGATTTGTACCGCCGCCAGAGACACAGACCACCGTTCTCAACATAAAGTCACTCCCTTTTCACCGGTTTTGATTTCGCCAACCACATAAGAAGTCTCGCCCGCTGCCTTCAATGCTTGCATCGTCTTTTCCACATCTGCCTGATCCACAGCCAGTATCATGCCAAGTCCCATGTTATACGTATTGTACATCATCTGCTCAGCAATTTCGCCTTCCCGTGCAAGGAGACCAAAAATCGGCGGAATCGGGTAGCTATCTTTTCTCACCACTGCATGCGTATTCTCAATCAACATACGCGGAATATTTTCATAAAATCCGCCACCAGTAATATGGCTGCACGCTTTAACCACTACTTGTGCCTCTTTGACAGCACGCAACGCCTTTACATATATTTTCGTAGGAACCAGAAGTGCTTCCCCAAGTGTACATCCCAGCACATCATGATATGTATTCAGGGATTCTTTTGTCATCTCAAATACTTTTCTTACCAGAGAAAAGCCATTACTGTGCACGCCAGACGACGCGATCCCAATCAGAACGTCTCCCGCCTTTAAGTCCTTTCCGGTAATCAAATCCTTCTCATCCACAGCTCCAACCGCAAAACCTGCAAGATCATATTCCTCCTCGGGATAAAAGCCGGGCATTTCTGCAGTCTCCCCGCCGATCAACGCGGCGCCTGCCTGACGGCATCCATTTGCCACACCGCTAACAATCGACGCGATCTTTTCCGGCTCGTTCTTTCCACAAGCAATGTAATCTAGAAAAAACAAGGGTTCCCCGCCAGCACAAGCAATATCATTTACGCACATTGCCACACAATCTATGCCCACCGTGTCATGCTTGTCCATGAGAAACGCCAGCTTCAATTTTGTACCCACACCATCCGTGCCGGAAACCAACGTGGGATTCTCCATTTCTTTCAACGCTTTCATTGAGAAAGCACCGGAAAATCCCCCCAAATTCGTCAAAACCTCCGGGCGCATGGTACTGCGCACATGTTCTTTCATCAACTCTACCGACCGATAACCAGCCTCTATATCCACACCTGCATTTTTATAATCCATATTCTTCCCCTTTATATTCTCCTACGATTCAAGATACGCCTTGTAACCGATCTCATCTAATTTTGCCGCTTTCGCCTGTACCGTCTCTTTCATTTCCTCTGAGTACGCTTTCAAAGCCCCCAACAATTCTGCATCAGAAACGGCTAAAATCTTTGCCGCAAGAATCGCTGCATTCACGCCTCCGTCAATTGCAACTGTCGCAACGGGAATCCCTGGCGGCATCTGTACAATCGAAAAAAGAGCGTCTTCTCCTGCCAAATTCTTTCCCGACATCGGAACTCCTATCACCGGCATCGGGAACAACGCCGCACACATTCCCGGCAAATGCGCTGCCATGCCAGCTCCCGCAATGATCACTTTCATTCCCTTTCCCTCGGCCGCTTTCGCCCACTCAAAGAACACATCCGGCTCCCGGTGCGCAGAAATAATCGTCATCTCATAATCAATCCCGAACCTCTCCAGCGTACTCGCCGCTTTACTCATCACTTTCAGATCCGAGTCGCTTCCCATTACAATTCCTACCTTCGGCATATCATTTTTCCTCCTTGCAAACTAACGGTTCATTCAAGATTTCCGTTCCTTTCAGCACAAATCTTCCGTCTTTCAATAGTATAATATGATTCCCATTCTTTGTCACTACACTTATTTCTTCTAACTCTTCATAAGGTATGGTTATATCTGTATGACAATGAAAATATGCCTTGCTCACATCTTCTTTGCGCAGAAGAGAGATCTCATTGTCCCGAGCAATGATCTCTTTTCCGTTTGGATTGTAGACTTTGATTTCCTCGCTCCAACTATAACAGGTGTCCCCCACTGCGAAATGCGGTCCCATTTTCTCCGCAATCAGAATCGGTAATTTATCCTCAATCTGATATTTTCTGGCCGCCGCGTAAGCCGTAGTATTCGTTCCAATCGCAAATTCTCCCAACGGAAGTGTCTCGTGATTATGAAGAATATTATCCCGTATATATTTTCGATTCTCCGCCTCCGTCGGAAAATTGGCGCATGTATAGTCTGTAATTTTCCCGTCCTGAAACGTGATTTTCAGATTCCGATACTGCAGCTCATTCAGATAGACTCTGCTGACAAAAAGAACCCCTTCCGTCCCGGAAAGCACTGGAGAAGTAAATACCTCCCCCACCGGAATATTGACGTCCGCCACGCAATTTTCAAAGATCGTCTCTTTTTCCGGATTTCGCAATGAATGAAGATGTACGCGCAGATCCGTCTGATTCTCCCCTTTGCCCAGAATGTGTACATACTCTCCCTGATCCAACGCGTCGATCAATGTCTGCTGCACTCGTTCATACAAACCGGCATCCAGCGTATTGATCTGAATGACCTCATCAAAAATTTCCCGATACTGCGGTCCGATCTCCGGCACCGGATATGCCACGATCGTATAACTTCTTTCCTCCCCTTTGATATACTGATTGGTAAGTTGCCCCGACTTACTGTCGTATAGAAGGGAAAGTTTATCCTGCGCCTCCGTCAAAATTACTGCCTCCGGCCTTGTCTCCGGAGAAAATGGGTTCTCTCCAAATATTTCCACACAGGCGGGTCCCGCAAATCCCGCCGCCAATTCTTTATTCTTTTCGTAGGTATTTTTCAGCACGTCAAGCTTTCTCTCCACAAAACGTTTATCAAGAACCAGACCTACATCACATCGGTGGTCATACTCATACTGCTTGTTTGCAATCGCACCGTAATATCCGATCTTAAACTGTTCTTTTTTTGTGATGACACTGACTGCCGCACGATAAATTGTCGGAATAAGTCCCATTTTTCTAAAATTCTCAACCGCAAGACGAATCATCGGTTCAAATCCCAGACAGTATCGGATATTCACCGTCGATTTCTTCGATAAGTCTTTTCCGGTATTCACAAAGCCAATTCGATATCCTTCCGTATACACGTCCGCCATTTTCTGCAATGTCTCCTGCGGTAACGATTGTAGATGCCAAAATGTTCCCAGTTCATTTTCGGTTACATACTCTCCATACCGATACAGAAAACGCTCTTCTCGAAAATCACTGTTCATGATGATATCTAATGCGAAGGAACACTCTGGATTCAGTTGCTCGACAATTCGATCTGCAAGAAATACATCACTGTAATCACTTGCATACCAGTAGAATATATGTTTCAAAGCTTTCAGCTCCGGTTTTTCTTCTGCTTCAAAACAATGGTATACTTCCAAGAATAGTTCCTGCAAAATGGTCAGGTAATCCAACCGTTCTTCGAATACATAGGGAATCGCAGCACGCAACTCTGTATATAATGCACTCAAAAGCTGCCCATATTCGCCCAGCTGTTTGGCCGCGTATGTTGGATTGGCATAACTGGTTCCATAATTCTCTGCCAGTACATCCTCATATAATTCCCGATTTATTTTCCGCATTTCCGCCGCGC
This sequence comes from Hespellia sp., assembly GCA_022790755.1. Classification (GTDB taxonomy): domain Bacteria; phylum Bacillota; class Clostridia; order Lachnospirales; family Lachnospiraceae; genus Mediterraneibacter_A. Next base: position 22,204 of record JAAVXR010000079.1, read on the forward strand.
TGCGTATATCCCAACTTCCGTCTCTCAGACTGTCCCAAACTGCTCCTATCTGCATCATAAAAGAAGAAACCGTCCGGAAATAGCTGCGAAATCTCCCGCCGACGGTCTCTTCCTGTAAAATCTCCTGTATCCTTTCTCTGGAAAGCAAGTACCTTTCCAGACACTCCTGATTCCTCTCCTCCTGCCAAGCCCTACATTCCATCTTTAAAAGCCTCCTACAAATATAATAAATAATCCTGCTAACAATAGAACATTTGCTCCAAAGCCAATCTTGCAGGTTATGTAATTTCGATCCCGTTCTCTTGTCCCCTTAATCGCGGCAATCAGCCCTCGAATCGCACAGACTACCGCCAAAATGCCAAATCCACCGATTACAGCAGCCGCTTTTCCGTGCATCGCAAAAGAGATTGCGATTGTCGATCCCAAAATTGCCAGTGCTCCTGCCGCTAACAGACAGGAACGCACACCCATTGTAGAGTGTTTGCGTTTCCCGCTTCCATACCTACGATAACTCTGCATCCGTTTCTGTTTTTCTTTTTGTATTTTAGCAATACGACGCTTTTCCCAGATATCTTGACGGGTTTCCCCGCCCGCTTTTCGAACGCCCTGATTACTTCTTCTTTGCAAAATATCTTCTCCTCACAACATTGCATATCGCAAACAGTATATATCCCAAAGTGCCACCAATCGTATTCAGCAGCAAATCATCTACATCAAAACATCCCACCTTGGTGATCAGCTGAAACACTTCCACGCACAGGCTCAAACTAAAGCTATAATATACAGTGACAAAAAAACTACGCTGCTTGCTTCCCATCGGCAGGAAAAAACCAAACGGTACAAAGATCAAAATATTTCCGAATAAATTCGTAAATACTGCAAACGCACCCAACTCTTCTCGATATTCTATAAACCGTCTGATTTCCTTAAAGAGCACCAGATTATACCGATATCCCTCCGTATTGCCAGTACGTCCATACCACTCAGAAAATAAGAGGAAATATACGATAAATATGACATAAATGACAAACAGTACTTTCCCCAGCATCCTCAAACGTTTTACCTGTTTCTGTTTCAATAAAATACCCCTTTTTGCAGCAGCTAAAATGTAATGCCACCTTTATTCTTCAACAGGCGACCGCCTTGTACCACCGTGATAATTCCGGCTGTAAGTCCTGCAACAATCATAATAATTCCTACGACAATATTTGCCGCCCCGGCGCTTGTCATTGTCTTATATGCTTTTTCCATCCTTTACCTCCTTAAACTCGTATACCTTAATTCCCCGCGCGCAGCGCATGGATTACGGTGTGCCCTTTGGGTATACTTCTACTTTACACCATATGTATCATAATATGCATCAATCGCAGATTTTATTGTGTCGTCGATGATCAATTTCCCATTGCATGGTCTGTTATAAAGGTATTCCACCACTTCTGCCATGGATACGATCGCCCCAGTCTCAAATCCATATAAGTCTTTGATCTCATCCAACGCGCTCTTTTCTCCACCTTTTCCTATTTCCATACGATTCAGAGAGACGATCAGCCCTTTAATCTCCACGTTTGCCTGCGCCTGAATGATCGGAAACGTTTCTTCGATGGATTTGCCGGAAGTAGTCACATCTTCTATCATCACGATACGATCGCCATCTTTCAACTTACTGCCGAGAAGAATTCCGGTATCTCCGTGATCTTTCACTTCCTTACGATTGGAGCAATACCGAATATCACGGTCATACAATTCACTGATCGCCATTGTCGTTGCAACACCCAACGGAATCCCCTTGTAAGCCGGTCCAAATAACACGTCAAAGTCCAAACCATATTGATCGTGAATCGCTTTCGCGTAATACTGTCCCAAACGACGAAGCTGCGTCCCCGTCACATAAGCCCCTGCATTCATGAAAAACGGAGACTTTCTTCCACTTTTCAAAGTAAACTCTCCAAACTTGAGTACGTCGCTCTCCACCATAAATTCTATAAATTCCTGCTTGTATTGTTCCATCGCTTTTTTAGAACCTCCTGTATTTGAATCAGCCCTTCAACTCGTTCTCATTCTACCATAACCTTTTTGAAATAACAATTGTAAACCGTAATTCGCTTAAAATTTCAACAAGGAGCAGTTGTCTGTAGACAGATCAATCTGCTCCTTGCATTTTAGCGCTTCTATTTATTCTCTATTTTCCCATCAAATAGCTTTTTTCTTTTGGAAAACGTTGGATGATTTCGTATGAATCTCCCTTTTTCTTCATAGAATAATAAGCATTTTTTATTGAATTACCTTTACTTCTCAAAAAATCTCCAATTATGTTCATTATGCTCTCATAACTTTTATTTGTCACTTGAAACCCTCTCAGCCAAATCAAACCATAATGAAGTGCCAACTCAGTTTGAGGTGGAATAAATACTATAAAGTCTTTTCCATTTAGAGTAATCAATACTCTTTTCTCTTTCAGGGCCAGTTGAAAAACATCTTCATCACATTTTCCCGCCTCAAATCTATTCAACACGTGGATAACATCATGCCCGTATTTTTCTAAAACGGGTATTGCTTTCTGAGTAATATTCTCATCCAATAGTACTTTCATTCCAGCCCTTCCTGATATGGAACATCTAAAACTTCAATTACATACTCCATAGCCTCTTCTATGGCATCCTCTGTCAATCGGTATTCTTCACAAATATCCTGAATTGTCATTTTATCCTTTAAACATGCAACAATCAAACTGATGGGGATTCTGGTATTATTTATCACAGGCATACCACCCAGTTTTTTTTCATCAATCTGAATCGCATCAAACTTCTTGGCAATCCTTTTAAAGTATTTCTCTATATCCTGATAGTTTATAGAACCATTCTTTAAAAATATAATATTTCCCTTCATATCTTTATTGTATGCCAGTTTTTTTTCATCTAAACCAGATTGATATTCATTTTTTCTTTTATAGGTATACTGTAATATCTCAGAATTTTTCATTAAAAGTTCTATCATTTCTATCACTTCCATTAATATTTATATAGAATCCATCTTTTCTTTCAATTCTATTAAATCATTTATAATATTCTCCAAGTCTCTTCCGGACACCTCAAATGTGCAAGATACATCCTCATCATTTTTCTCCATTACCATTTTAATAATCGCTGAATTGGCATCTATTTTTCCAGGATCTTCTTCATTTCGATAACTGATAATCTGTCCTTCAAGGAGTTTGAAACAATTAATTTTACTATTCTTTTTAACATAAAGATGATTTTTCAAATCTTTTTCCTGACTATACACAATCCGAGCGACCTCTAAATCATCTTCCAGAATATTCTCCACTTCTTTATTTTCTGCTAAATCCATAACTATTTTAATGATAGAAAATGCATAATCTATAAATTTCTTTTCTTTTAATTCTGGAATTAATTCTTTTTTTCTGGGATCAACCCCCAGAGAAAAACCGGATGTATTCCAGATAATCTCAAACACGCCGTTATGATACGCATTGAGGAAAGTTTCTGCATAGTTATCTTTATTCATGGATTTAGCACCTCTTTTCGCTCATTTTCCATCTTCTGTGTTTTCAATTATGGTATGCCCAAAGGGCACACCGTAATTCATGCGCTCCGCGCGGGTAATTAAGGTACATTTATCCTACCATAAAAGCCTGTTTGGGTCAACGAAACGTCTTATTTTTCCCTAACAACCCATGGAAGAGAAAATTGATCCCTGTCCAAATTCATTGCTACTGCCATGTCCAGACCAGAAGGCTTTCTGTCATTCACCAAAATCCTCTCTCCCAGCGGCATATGAAATAATATTACATCATATGGAATCTTGTTTTCTTCTAAAAAACATATCGTCTGCTCCCGCCATTCTTCTGTACGAGACGTAATGATGATTATTTTATCCTCTTCCGGAATGCTGGAAAGATACTCTCTGACTCCGGATAAAAGTGTGTCCTTTCCATCCATTTTATATCCATTGTGTTTTACAAGCGTTCCATCCAAATCAAAGATCCAGGTTTTCGGCAATGTCGACAAGACTAACTCTTTCCCCATGCTCCTCATATCCCCCTCGTATTATAAAATAGTAGTCAGGTGTTTGTGAAACGCCACAAGCCGCATAAATACGTTTACCTGACTGGTCTCAACATCTCTCCAATGTGTCCGCCCGGATGATTTCTTCCAAAACAATCTATATTCAAATTCATCCTTTTTGCAATCATCATCGCCAGTCCTTGAAGAATAATCAAGTTAACTGTCGTTGAGTTATTCGGCATTATATTCCACAGATCCCCCTCATGACGAAGTTCTGGCACAATGCAATTTGATATTTCTTCCGTTAACGTACTATTTTGGCAAAATGTAAGCAGCCACATATGAATATCACGTTTTTGCTCTTTCAATAACTGTACAAGGTAAACAGATTCCGTTGTTTCTCCGCTTTTCGTCAATACAATCAGCATATCGCCGTCTTTTACCAACCCCATATCCCCATGCACTGCAGAATTCGTGTGCAGAAAAAAAGCATCCAATCCCATAGAAATCATAGAACCCACAAATTTTTCACATATCGGAACATTCTTTCCCAGTCCTGAAACAATAATTTTATGACCACTATCCAACACTTCCACCGCTTCATCCACCCATCGCATCATATCTTCTTCATTCAATGAGCGTATTGCATGTTCAAATTCTTTTAACTGCTTTTCAAAATAATGAATCATTTTATCCCCCTATAAAACATCCTCCAGATAATACAAGCCATTATAAAACGCCCCGCAGATGGAATCGTAATCCTGCCATGCGTATGTAGTAAACGACAACCATATTACTGCGTGAATCAATTTAATTTCTTCTTCATCAGCCTCTGTTAGCTGGAAAAAATCCTGTTCCATATCTTCCCAATAATTCGATTGAATTTGAAGTTTCACGTCCTTTTCTCTGATATCCAACCGAAATTGTTTCAAATTAAATCGGTCATAATTCCCTATAATGGAATAATAAAGTTTTGCCCAGTCATAGCGAATATCTCCATATAATTTTGTAAATCCAAAATATCCCCTTGGATCAATCAATACC
>JAAVXR010000080.1 GCA_022790755.1 Hespellia sp.
AAATTCCTTCAAATTACATCTTGGCGCCTGACTGATCATAATACGTTTCGATGCAACACCCTGAATCAACAATTGTTCTCTCAAATGCTCGACACGATATCTGGACGCAAAAGATTTTTCTTCGGTAATGAAAAGTACCTTTTTATTTCTTCTTTTCAATTTCCGACACGCTTCCACCAATCCACTTTCTTGTATCGCACCCAGTACTGACCTGGCCGTCATTTCCGACAACACGGTTCCCTTTTCATATTTTGCAATTCTTTCCGCCGGCGCTCCAATGTCAAAACACAGAACCGGCAGTCCCATCTTCATTACTTCCTCGGCCGTGTAGGAAAATGTCTCTGGCCATATGGAGGGAATCAAAAACACATCAATGTCATGCTTTAATGTCAAATATGGAATCCCATCCCTGGTATATTTTCCAGTCTCCGAAAACACAGGACTTTCTATCTTTTCCTGAGAGGTCCCGATCAGCGTAACTTTAATGTTCAGCCCCTCTTTTTCAATTTCCGACACAAGCTCCCGAACAATTTCAGCCCCTTTGTGCTTTGTCAACACGCCCAAAAGACCAATGGTAAGAGAGTCTGACATTTTATACTTTTTATGAACCTCCGGCATATAGCCAATCTGATGTGGAATCAATTTCACGTTTGGCAAAACACCGTATGCATTTTCCAGAATCCTTCTTGAGGCGTCGGAAAATACCTCGATTGAGTTACATGCATGTAAAAATTCCTTCCATTTCTCCCGCCATATTTCGATGGAAATGTACTCATCCTTGAACATTGGATTACACGCCTCAAAACAGTGTTCACAACCATTCAAATGACAGTACTTCTCCTCCTCATTCAATAAATTGATCGTCGGACAGATCGCAAAATAATCATGAAACAGCATTTTCAAATATACCGCATTTTGTTTCGAATACTCCCGAATATGATCCATGAACGTATACAATCCAGGGTAAGTCACCAGTTCATTTATCCATAGTTCATCGACACCTATAAATTCCAAGACCTTAAAAATGTCCCCCTGCTCTTTTACAAACAGCCTGATGTCTTCCTTTCCGTAATAGAAAGTGACTGAGTAATAGTTCTGAACACAATCATAGCGAATAATGAAAAAAGCACACCCATCATCCACATACAAATTTCTTTTATCCGTAAGATAAGAGGAAGCACCCCCTCCCAGATCATGATCCAGCGCTGCAATAATCTTCTTCGGTCTGCTCTTAAGAATCAACCGAAACTTCACCAATTTTCGGATATCTTTATTTTCATCAATCGCAAAAAAACGTGCAACCTGATTATTATAATCTGGATGTTTTCTCACCAGAATCTCCAGATGTTCTTTCATATATCTTTTCTTATCTTCACTCAGGAAGCTTCCGCCATGCTTATGGTAAACAAACAGATTCTCCACATGGACATTCCGGTATCCCATACCGATCGCACGCTGGCACCAATCGTTTTCCTCACTGTATCCCATACCAAAACTCTCGGCATCAAACACTCCGACTTCCTGTATTGCTTTCCGATTCATCGCCATACAGAAACCAACGCCTGTCGGCATTTCCAGATATCGAGGTGAAATTTTTTGAAATTCTTCATCAATTTCGTTCAGAGACAACCCTTCTATTAATTCATTGTCCTGCCCAATTTCTGGAAAACTCGTAATAATCCCACAATTCGTGTAAGGCGTCGCCGAAGCTACATTCTCATTCTCCAAAATCGGGAGCATCAATCTCTCCAACCAAAGATTCGGAAGTTCCACATCGGAATTCAGCAAAACAACATGACCTTCTGACAGTTCCAATCCTTTATTCACATTCCTGACAAAGCCCTGATTTGTCTCATTTTCGATCAAAAGAACATTTTCCTTGCCCTGCGAATATTGACGCAGAAGAGGAGCTACCCTCTCATCCGAACTACAATCGTCAATCACAATCAACCGATAGTTCATCTGTGTCTGTTCAACGGTTGCAAAAAGCCGTTCTAGAAAATGATATCCATTGTAAATCGGCAGAATAATATCAATTGTTTCACGATAGTACTCTTTTTTGAAATCCCAATTCTTTTTATTATTCTTTAACAGTTTAGCAAAATCAATCTCTAATTCTTTTGTATCCAGATTTTCTACTTTTACTGGATCTTGTTCTTTGACTTTCGAATCTGCTGTAAAATCTCCCAACCTGTATTTGCACTGAACACCATTTACGCAAAATACAAGCCATGCTTCAAACTCTTTCAGATTTTCTATCACAATCTTTCCAAAAAATCCGGGCTGTTTTGCATTTTCTGTCGGAATTTCCCGGTATACATCTGTCCGTTTGATTCCCGTTTTAAGCGCGATAGAATACGTCTGGTCCTTTGCCTTAATGAGAACATTCAGATCTTTAACTGTATATTTCTTCGAAAACAACCAACCCTTGACCCGCAAGATATTGTTGTCATATTCACAAATGTCAACCGAATAAAATACCCCTAATAATTTCTTTTTTACTTTAAAAACCATTTATATTCTCCCTGCCTACTTTTTGCCGAATTTTAATATGTTTTCATAATCGGGTGCCTCCAACGTAATCGTGGACAAATATCCAATCATAGTGCATATTACTGTCAGAACCAACGCTACAGCCCAGAAACTTTTCGCCGCAATCACCATAATCCAACGACTTCCGTGTAACAAATTCGCTGCAACAGCAAAATGCCACAAATATATTCCATACTGATATTTTGAAATAAACAAAATCACTCTCATCACGATAGAGTCTTCCCTAAACTTCAGATTTGAAGTCCCCCACATCGCTATTCCAAGTAGAATTACCAAAACACTATGCCAAACATATCCCATCCAGGTATCCGTATATTTTCCGGCTGGCTCTGGGATTACAATCCAGGCAATCACCAGCACAACTCCCGCTAAAATGTAGATACCCCTTATATTTTTCCTAATCTCTGTTTTGGGCAAAGCAGCAAGAAACATCCCTGCTACAAAATTATCCAATGCTGAAAATAACTGTCTCCCATAAATGAAGTAATAAGTAGATTCAATTGAAATTCTTGGAAAAATAACATGATAAAGAACGATCTTACTCACCACCGTAAAGATAATGGAACCTACGAACGCCACCAAAGCATTCTTTTTCACTGCCTTATACAATAAAACAGAAATCAAATAAAATTGTGCAATTACTCCCATTGTCCAAAGTATCGTATTGATCGATCCACATGTAGACGGGAAAAAATTATGAATTAAAAACGCATGTGTAAAAATATGAAAAAGTCCCTGACTACTCAACATTGATACTTGTGATGTTAAAAATATGATAATTAATAGCGATATATAATACTGTGGTAAAATTCTCAAAAACCTTTTCTTGTAAAATTGCAAGATCTCAAAAGAACGACTATTCATCTTATAATCAATAGACAAAAAAATTCCATATCCGCTGATGATAAAAAAGAGTGTGACCCCCACTTCACCTCCCGCTGAAATCAGACGATGTAAAATCAGATGTGAATCTGCATACCCTTCACCAAGCAATACATAAAAATGATATACTAACACAAACAGAATCGCCAAAGCTCTGAAAATATCTACTCCTCTATTTCTTTTCACGCACCATGCCTCCGTTATTATCCCGCAAAACCAATCCAGTATCTCAATAACAGTAATCTTATAATATAAATAAGCATTAGAAATTCAAACACAATCAATCCAAGTTGTACGGTTTTTTTATGAATTATTATTTTTTGTGGAATGATCAAAAACAATAAACTTATAAAAGGCAAGTAATATCTTCCCTGTACTCCTCCAATAAACGGTATCTGATACAATGCCTTCCTCGCTATATAGGTTCCTTCTGCCTGTTCGCTTCCAAACAATGTCACCATAACTGTATGATTCACCATAGATAGTGTAACGAAAAGGCACAACAGAACGAATGTACCTAATATAATGAAGCAATCCCATTTCCTTAATTTTAATTCTTTTTCCCCATTGTTTCTTACCAAAGCAAGCATACTCAAACAGCCAAAAGTCCCGAGAACTACTTTAAATGACATAGGGGTATCCAGCCATCCCAGATCTCCCACTGTAGAAATCATGAGAAACTGCGTCCAATTTCGTCCAGTGGAACCAAGCAGATATAACCCTCTTTCCCATTCAGTAACAAAAGCATATAAGATTTGGATATGTGTATTAGCTCTAAATAAATAAAGTAAAACACCGAAAACAAGCACCGACAAAATACACACCGGAATTCTGATTTTCTTTATTAACTTCTCCTCTATTCTTATATATCCCAAACGTATATCAAATTTCTCCAAGGGAATAGTAAGCACCAACAAAATCAGGAATACATAGGGAACTTTAATATATGTTATAAGCATCCATGACAATATGACTATAATCATGTCCTTCCATCCGACCGATTCTTTTTCATATTTCAGATAAAATATATAAGCCACTAGAAAAAAGCACAGCGGTATCATCACCGCATCATATCCTATACTTCCGGCCTGATGAATAGCCATCGGAAACAGCATAATCATTGCCAATACTTCTTTTTTCAATGGTATTATCTTTAAAGAATAGTAACATACAACGGAATAAAACAATAAAGAAAATAGTTCTCCCAATTTTAAAGCCCAATATGCTGGAACTCCCATTAATATTCCGATTAGGATTCCTGAAGTTGACGGCAAATGTTTTACCACCGACAGATGAAACCTTTTGGGCAACATGTCCGATCTTTTATAATTTGGTTTTTTTACAAATGCTGCTTTAAATTCACTGAAATCCACTTTTTCATCGTAATTATGTTCAATTCTTTCACGCTTAATCCCAGTACTTTTATAAATTTTTTTCGCAAAGTCCTCCACGCCTATAGAAGAACCAATTAACCCAAGATGTGTATACTCATCCGGTGTCTGCCATGTCGGAACAGCAAACGACATACACAATCCTACGATAAAAATATAAATCGCAATTATTTTCTCTCTTTGAACAAACCTTGCTTTCATAAACGTAGAATCCCCATTCATCCCTTGTTCATTTCTTTACGTACTCTCTTTTCCCGCCATTTCATAAAAAGTGGAATTAACCGATTAATGATTTGATATCGTAGCATTGGAAACGGACGCATAAAAAAATTAAAAATTCCCCAAAGCACAAAGTACAATTCCCAACCTTTTTCCATTGCTTCTCTTCTCCAAGGAGTTTTTTTCAAATATTTATAATAATACGCACGATATTTGTGACGATTTCCCCTCCTCCAAGGTCTTTCTTCTCCCAGATAATGAATAATAACCGGATTCATTTTTGCCATCTCAACTGTTTTTTTACTATAATAACTAGTATCTCCCATCAACTTCTTCAAAATTCTATATGGATAAAACCAATATATATTATAAAAGTTATATTGTGGCTTAAGATAGTATATTTGTCCCTTCAAAGCCCCGTTGATTGCATCCTGATCATTTGCGACTAATTTTCCGTTATTTTCTTTATAATAATGCAGAATCTTTTGTCCAATCTGTTCTTCTCTCCATTTTTTCAAATTGATCAACAATACGCCAGAATTAATGTATGGGATATTTTTCATTCCTAAAGCTCTCCGACGGCCCTTATCAACAGTCGCTTCTATACATGCCCCTAAAACACAACCTTTC
>JAAVXR010000081.1 GCA_022790755.1 Hespellia sp.
GAATTCATTGTTGACAGCAAACTTTCTTTCCAGGAGCTCAGAGAGCAAGGTGATTATGTGTCCAGGAGAATTTCGAAAAACTTCCATGGCATTTATGGGACCGATGACGGATGAATTTATAGGACAGTTTCAAGTTGATATTTTGTTTTTGGGGGTGGAAGGAGTAGATTTGAAAAATGGTTTGACCGTGCCAGATACTACAGATGGTATGACGAAGCGTGCAATGGTCAATCATGCGCAGCGGATAGTATGTGCTGCAGACAGCAGTAAAGTAGGGTTGACATTTTTACATCGGATATGCTCCCTTTCGGAAATGCATACCCTAGTTACAGATGAGGGACTTCATATGGAAGCTGCAAGAGATTACCTGCATCAAGGAGTTACCGTAGAACGAGTGTAAAACCAGGAAGTAGTAATGATTTTTATTGAAGTGGTGTGAACCAAACAGCCCTGACATTTTGTCAGGGCTGTCGTCGTTCTTTCTCTTATTCAATACGGAATTGTCCAAGCAAGTTGCTTAAAGTATTGGATTGACTGGACAGCTCCTTGGATACTTCTGCGCTTTCTACGGCGGCTGCAGAATTGGCCTGCACCACTTTAGAAATCTCTTTGATTCCTTCGTCCACAGAAGCAACCATCTCAGATTGACGAACACTGGCAAGCGCGATCTCATCCATCAGTGTTTTAATCGACTGGATACAATCATTGATGATCTGTACCGCTGAAATAGCAAGTTCTGTAGATTCTGTTCCTGACTTTGCGTCATGCATGGATTGGCCGATCAAAATGCTTGTGTTCTGTGCAGCTTCGGTAGATTTGGCCGCAAGACTTCGCACCTCGTCAGCTACTACTGAAAATCCTTTTCCGGAGGAACCGGCTCTGGCAGCTTCGACAGAAGCATTGAGAGCTAAAATATTGGTTTGAAAAGCGATATCCTCGATCGTTTTGATAATACCACCGATTTGGGAAGAGGAACGATTAATATTTTTTGTAGCATCGGTTAACTGTATCATTTTTGTATCTGCTTCCGCGGCATAATCGTTGGCCTTATCTACTAGCTCACTGGCATCACCACAGCGCACTGCACTTCCTTTTATTTGTTCAGTAAGTTCTGACATATGAGCAACAAGTCCATCAATAGACGCTGCCTGCTCCATACTTCCCTGAGAAAGCGCCTGCATTCCGGAAGACACTTGATAAGCGCCGGCATCCACTTGACTGGCAACACTGGAAATTTCATGCATTACGCTCAGGAGATTGGTTCGGATCGTTTTCAGACTACTGGACAATATTTTGAAGTCACCAATATAATAGGTCTCATTCTTCTCAACATCAACCGCGATATTGCCATCCGCCATTTCTCCTAGAATTCTTCCAATATCGTCAATGGTTTTTCGCAGGCAGATACATACATTGTGAGTTGTCTGCGCGATTAAGCCGATCTCATCTGTTCGATCATAAAAAGATTCTAATTCACGGTCGGCAGAAAGATCCAAATTGCCAAGATGTCCGATAGCGCTCTCTACGGTCATTAGTTCCTTACCCTGCCGATGTAAAATGAGGAGTGTGAAAAGTATTATAGCTGCAGCCACCATTGCACAAATTATGCCGACGATAATGCGCACTGTCATTACCGCACCATAGACCTCTGCGGCATTATCCCGGACCATGAATACCCAGTTCCGATCTTTCAAATATTTATAGACAATTAGTTGCTTCACCCCGTTTTCGTCTTGATAGGAGTATGTATTTGCTTCGGTATTTCCGTTCTCTTTAATACGACGGATGATTTCCTGGTATCCGCTATCCTCTGTTTCAGTATTCAAGAGTTCTTCGTCCTGATGGTACAGATAAACACCGGTTTCTACATTCAAAAAAACATATTCACTGTTGGGGAGTCCTTTTATATCTAACCCGAGTAGAACGTCCATCAACTGGCTGGCGTAAACGCCGGCTCCCACATAGCCGGTGCATTGCTGATTCTCAAAGATGGGACAATACATGGAAAGGATCATACTTCCAGTTCCGGGAGATTCCATGATCCCCAGATTAGTCAGTTGTTGTTGAGATAAAATAGTGTCTCGGAATGTATTCAGAGAATCTCCGGTCCTCGTGGTCATTCCAATAGCAGATGGTGAGGTATGAGTTAGGACATAGGTGTTCGGAGTGGCGATATAAAGACCTTCAAAAATGCCCTTGACAGCAGAAAAATCTTCTGTATATTTCTGGACCTCTTCTAATAGTTCCGGATTATTTGGGTCTGCAAGTAAATCGTGCACTTCGCTTCCAAGAGCAAACGCTGTGACATATTCCTCTGCAGAAGCTACATAGTCGTTGATTATGGAGGCCCTAGCTTCTACAGCATCTGTCATCTGATTTGTGATATCATTCTTGACGGTGGAAGCAATACTACTGGACACAATGAACCAGAGTAACAACATCCCTGCTAATGTTATTGCTGTAGTAATGATGCTGATACGTGTTGCAAGTTTTTGATTCATGAGAAATTTCATTACAATTTCCTCCAAAATTTGGGATAAATTTTTTCTTAGTATAGCATTAAAATTAATGTGAATCAATATTCTGAGTTGGAAATTTCTTAGGGAAAAATTACATTAATTTAAGTAAAAAACAGAACGCACTCTATCTTACTTGACAAATCTGTCGGGGCAGTTTAAGATTGAAACAAACAGAAAAGTTAAGGAGGAAACATTATGAAAATGATTAAGAGAGTGGGAAGTATTGCTCTCGCGGCTGCAATGGTAGTTTCTCTTGCAGCCTGCGGTGGAAACAGTGACAAAAAAGAATCAGCCTCTTCCGATACGTTCAAGATTGGCGGAATCGGACCTACAACAGGTGATGCTGCTATTTATGGTACAGCGGTACAGAACGGTGCTCAGCTGGCTGTAGACGAGATCAATGAAGCCGGCGGAATTAATGGAAAACAGATCGAGTATAAGTTTGAAGATGATCAGTCTGATTCCGAAAAAGCACTGAATGCGTATAACAACTTAAAAGACTGGGGTATGCAGATGTTGGTTGGTACTGTTACATCTACCCCGTGTACCAGTGTTGTTGAGGAAACACAGGCAGATAATATGTTCCAGCTGACTCCATCTGCAACGGCTGAAAACAGTATTCAGTATGAGAATGCCTTCCGTATGTGTTTCTCTGACCCGAATCAGGGAACTGCATCCGCAGATTACATTGCAGATAATGGGATTGCTACAAAGGTTGCTGTGATCTACAACAGCTCCGATACCTATTCTACAGGTATCTATCAGAAATTTGCAGAAGAGGCAGATGCAAAAGGACTTGAGGTTGTTGCTGCAGAAGCATTTACAGCAGATCAGAATAAAGACTTCTCTGTACAGATCCAGAAAGCAAAAGATGCAGGTGCAGAACTTGTATTTCTTCCTATTTATTATCAGGAAGCTTCTCTGATTCTGGCTCAGGCAAAGAAAGCAGACTTTACACCGAAGTATTTTGGATGCGACGGAATGGACGGACTGCTGGCACTGGAAGGATTTGATACTTCTCTGGCTGAAGGTGTTATGTTTCTGACACCATTTACTGCAGATGCAGAGGATGAAGCAACTCAGACATTTGTAAATGATTATAAAGAGAAATTCGGAGAGACTCCGATCCAGTTTGCAGCAGATGCATATGATTGCGTATATGTCATCAAAGCAGCAGCTGAAAAAGCTGGGATCACACCGGATATGAGCGTGTCTGATATCTGTGATGCTGTGAAAGGCGCTATGACTGAGATCACATATGATGGACTGACAGGAAAGCAGATCACATGGGGAGCCGATGGGGAGCCGACAAAACTTCCGACAGTCGTAGTTGTAGAAGGCGGAAAATATAAAGTTTTGGAAGAGAACTAAACGGTGAAATAGTTAAGAGTCATTCGCTGACTTAAGAAATATAGGGCGGATACAGTGGAATGCCCGCTGTACCGCCCTTGTTTCAATCATATAGTTTCTACTTTAACTGGGTTAAAAAAATGAGAGGAAAGTGTATATGAGCTTTATATCGTATTTTATAAATGGATTAAGTCTTGGAAGCGTATATGCGATCATTGCACTGGGATATACCATGGTATATGGAATTGCTAAAATGCTGAACTTTGCTCATGGTGATGTGATCATGGTCGGCGCTTACGTGTCATTGCTTAGTATGACACAGGCCGGAGTCTCACCAATGATTGCAATCCTGATTTCAATGGTAGTCTGTACGGTACTTGGTGTTCTGGTTGAAAAAATAGCATATCGTCCGCTTCGAAATGCATCTTCATCTCTGGCGGTTCTAATTACAGCCATTGGTGTAAGTTATCTGTTACAGAATATTGCTTTGTTAGTGTTTGGTGCAAATGCACAGACATTTCCTTCGGTAGTGAAATGGGAAGGAGTTGCTCTTGCAGGTGGTAAGTTGAAGATCTCCGGTGAGACGATCATCACAATAGCGGTTTGTATTGTGATCATGATTCTGCTTATGTTGTTCGTGCAAAAAACAAAACCTGGACAGGCTATGCGTGCGGTTTCGGAAGACAGAGGAGCAGCACAGCTTATGGGAATCAATGTGAACTCTACAATTTCTCTGACGTTTGCAATCGGTTCGGGGCTTGCGGCTGTTGCAGGAGTGCTTCTGTGTTCTGCTTATCCGAGTGTAACCCCTTATACAGGCGCGATGCCGGGAATCAAAGCCTTTGTTGCGGCTGTGTTTGGAGGAATCGGTTCGATTCCAGGTGCGTTTATCGGTGGATTGCTTCTTGGTATCATTGAAATTCTTGGAAAAGCATATATTTCATCTCAGATGGCAGATGCGATTGTATTTGCAGTTCTGATCATTGTGTTGCTGGTGAAACCGACTGGATTGTTAGGTAAGAAAATTCAGGAGAAAGTGTAGGTGATCGGTGTGAAAAAGAAAATGAGTAAAACAGAAAAAAATAATCTGATCACATACGCGATCGCGATTGCGGCTTTTGTTATCATGCAAATTTTGATCGGGACCGGAAGCATTTCCAGTCTGATGCAAGGACTTTTGGTTCCGCTTTGTACATATGTGATTCTGGCGGTTTCTTTGAATCTGGTAGTAGGTATCCTTGGAGAGCTGAGCTTAGGTCATGCCGGATTTATGTGTGTAGGGGCGTTTGGCAGCGCTTTCTTTTCCAAATGTATGAGAGACACGATCACATCTCCGACGCTTCGTTTCTTATGTGCGTTATTGATCGGAATCGTTGTGGCCGCAATTTTCGGAATTTTGATCGGAATCCCGGTTTTACGGCTGAAAGGGGATTATCTTGCAATCGTAACACTGGCATTTGGTGAGATCATTAAGAATTTGGTAAATGCATTGTATATCGGAAAAGATTCAAAGGGATTTCATTTTTCCACAAAAGATGTTATGAGTTTGAACATGGATACAGACGGATTGGTCATTGTAAATGGCCCTCAGGGAATTACGGGAGCTCCGAAAGACTCCACATTTCTCATCGGATTTATCCTGGTGATGATTGTTCTGTTTATCGTACTGAATCTGATCCAGTCCAGAGACGGCCGTGCGATCATGGCGATTCGAGACAATCGGATTGCAGCGGAATCTGTGGGAATCAATGTTACCAAATATAAACTGATGGCTTTTACGATTTCATCAGCCATGGCAGGTGCTGCAGGAGTTCTTTATGCACATAACCTGTCAACGCTTACCGCAAACACAAATAACTTTGGATACAATATGTCTATCAATATTCTGGTATTCGTTGTGCTTGGTGGAATTGGAAGTGTGAGAGGTTCTATGATCGCAGCAGTGATTCTGACCATGCTTCCTGAAATGCTTCGAGGACTGTCCGACTATCGTATGCTGATTTATGCAATCGTTCTGATTGTGATGATGTTGTTTAACTGGGCTCCAAAAGCCATTGAATTCCGTGAAAAATATTTCCATTTTGGAAAGAAGAAAAAGGAGGCTGAATAGAATGAGCGCATTATTGGATGTAAAGAATCTTGGAATCTCATTTGGTGGTCTTCGAGCAGTAAACGGATTTGATATCTCAATTGAAAAAGAACGGCTTTACGGACTGATCGGACCAAACGGAGCAGGAAAAACGACAGTATTTAATCTTTTGACTGGAGTTTATAAGCCTGATACCGGAAAAGTACTTCTAGATGGAACGGATATTACCGGGAAAAAGATCATTGACATTAATCAGTCTGGAATCGCAAGAACCTTTCAGAATATCCGCCTGTTTAAGCAGCTGAGTGTTCTGGATAATGTAAAAGTCGGGTTGCATAACCATCATTCTTATCTGACGATCGAAGGGATTCTCAGACTTCCGAAATATCGCAAGATAGAAAAAGAAATGGATGAAAAAGCGATGGAGCTTTTGAACGTATTCGATCTGGATCGGTTTGCTTCCTATCAGGCAGCAAACCTCCCATATGGACAACAGCGAAAACTGGAGATTGCCAGAGCGCTTGCAACGGATCCAAAATTGCTGCTGCTGGATGAACCAGCGGCAGGCATGAATCCGAATGAGACGGGAGAATTGATGGATACGATTCGTTTTGTAAGAGATCAGTTCCATATGACAATCCTGTTAATCGAACATGATATGAAGCTTGTGAGTGGTATCTGTGAAGAACTGACTGTCTTAAATTTCGGAGAAGTTCTTGCATATGGAAAGACCAGCGATGTCCTCAATGATCCTCAGGTCATCACGGCATACCTTGGAGAATAGGAGGAAGGAAAATGGCAATGCTTGAAGTAAAAGATCTGGAAGTCTATTACGGAGTCATCCAGGCGATCAAAGGTGTATCCTTTGAAGTAAATGAAGGTGAAGTCATTGCCCTGATCGGAGCAAACGGAGCAGGGAAAACCACAATTTTACATACAGTGACGGGACTGTTGCACCCAAAACATGGTTCTGTGATATTTGAAGGGCAGGACATTACAAAGATTCCAGCACATAAGATCGTGACAATGGGAATGGCGCATGTCCCGGAAGGACGACGGGTATTTGCGGAACTGAGTGTGTATGAAAATCTGAAAATGGGAGCTTATACTAGAAAAAATAAGAATGATATAGAACAGAGTCTTGAAAATGTCTATAAGCGTTTTCCTCGTCTTGAGGAGCGGAAAAGACAAATGGCCGGCACACTCAGTGGAGGAGAACAACAGATGCTGGCTATGGGCCGTGCATTGATGTCAGATCCTAAAATTATTCTGATGGATGAACCATCTATGGGACTTTCCCCTATTTTGGTGAATGAAATTTTTGATATCATCCAGGCGGTCAGCGAGAGTGGAACTACGGTTCTTCTTGTGGAACAAAATGCAAAAAAGGCGCTGTCCATCGCAGATCGTGCCTATGTTCTGGAAACCGGTATTATCACGATGTCTGGAAATGCAACGGAACTTCTGAACGATACATCGGTAAAGAAAGCGTATTTGGGAGAATAGGAGGAAGAATCTTGGAAAAACATGTTGTAATTACGATCGCAAGACAGTATGGAAGCGGTGGAAAAACAATTGCAGCGATGCTGGCAAAGAAATTGGGGATCAACTGCTACAGCAGTCAGATTCTCCGTATGGCATCCGAGGACAGTGGAATTAATGAAAGACTGTTCGGAATGTCTGACGAAAAACTGAAAAAGATTCCATGGTTTAAAACGTTGAGCCGTCCATATGATGGAGAACTTTTACCTCCGGAAGATAAGGATTTTATCAAAGATGACAATCTGTTTAATTATCAGGCAAAAATTATCAAAGAACTGGCTGAGAAAGAGTCCTGTGTGATCGTCGGACGTTGTGCAGACTATATTCTGAAAGATCATGAATGTCTGATCCGTGTTTTTATTCATGCAGATCCCACCTTCTGTCTGGAACGGTCTATGGAGCGTCATAGCATGTCCGAGAGGGAAATGGTTCGTTTTATCGAAAAGACGGATAAATTCCGCGGAGATTTTTACCGGTATCATACCGGACATGAATGGTACGATGCAAGGAACTATGATCTGTGTCTGAACAGTGGAAAACTGGGGTTTGAACGATGTGTGGATGAGATCTGTTCTTATGCAAAAATACGATTTGGAGAGGAGCCGTAAGGCTCCTTTTCATGTCAAAGATGTAAGATGGATTTTTCAGATATTCAAATCAGTCTAGAAATCAGATATTCTTTTCTTTCATTATCTTTCACAAAAAATATGTTAAAGTATTATGTTAAAAAACAGGAAATTGCAATTCCAATGTGTTATACTTTCTATGTCTGTAATAGTTTCACTATTATATAAAGGGGAAAGAGAGGACATTACTGGTTAAAAATCATCGGTAATGGAAAAACATGATGGGAATATTTAACCGAAGAAAAAAGAAAATCGTAGAAACATCTCCAAAACCACCTCAGCCCAGTGCTGTGTGTGAGCAAGGACGTGAAGCTTATGAAAATGGAGATTATGATGCGGCGTTCGCCTTATACAGGAAAGCGGCGGAGGAAGGAGACGCGATAGGTATCAATGGATTAGGGCTCTGCTATTTTTATGGCAAGGGAGTAGAAAAGGACATTGCCAAAGCGATCGAATTGTATCAAAAAGCTGCGGAATTGAACTCGCTCTCTGCGCAATTCAATCTGGCGGTTCTCTACAAAAATGGACGTCATGTAGAATGTGATGAGAAGAAGGCAGTATATTTTTATAGCAAAGCTGCTGAACAAGGATTTCAAAAGGCACAGCTCGGACTTGCGGAGTGCTGTAAAAATGGAATCGGAATGGAAAAAGATATAAAAAAGGCATTGTACTGGTATGAAAAAGCGGCTGAGCAGGGAAATGTGCAGGCGCAGAGGGAAACTGCCAGTATATATACTGGCGCTTTCGATATGACGCTGAAAAATGTCGAGCAGGAGGCATATTGGTATGAAAAAGCGGCTGAACAGGGAGATGCTTTTTCGCAGTATGCAATTGGAAACTGCTATCTGAGAGGGGAAGGGGTAAAGAAAAGTTTTTATCGCGCAAAAGAGTGGACGATTCGTTCAGCCGAGCAGGAAAATGAATATGGAGAGTTTCAGCTTGCGAATATTTATGCTGAGGAAGAGGATTGGGAGAAGTATATAACCTGGCTTACAGGTGCTGCTGTGCTTGGATTGGGCGCGGCTCAATGTAATTTGGGTGCAGAATATGTCACTGGAAAACATGTGGAAAAAGACCTGGAGAAAGCGCTGCATTGGATGGAAAAAGCCAGAGAAAACAATATTCCTCAGGCAGCCAGGGCTATCGAAGAGATAAAAGGAATGTTGAAAGAGGAGGAATACGAAAAAGGGCTTCAGGAACTTGATGGTGAGCAGCTTTTATCTCTTGGTCAGGATTATTATCAAAAAAGTGATTACAAGCATGCGATTCCGTATATCGAAAAGGCGGCGAAAATGGGACTTCCTTCCGCACAGGCAATGTTTGGCGCATGGTATACGAAAGGGATAGATACAGAAGGGCGGGAAATAGATGTTGATTTGGAAAAAGCGCAGTATTGGATGGAGAAGGCTGCTGAGCGGGGAGCTCCTAATGCCAAAGAAGCACTGCGTAATATTATCCGAGTAAGAGCTGTCGATATCTATAATGAAGGTGTTGCTAAAATAAAAGAGCGCGTTGTAGAGCCGACATTAGGGCTTACCGTAGAAGAGTTTTCGGAAGCACAATCTTATCTGGAAAAAGCAGGTGAACTTGGTCTTGTCGAGGCCCAGGTTCTGCTTGCTTCTCATTATCTGTATGGAGACTGCAGATGTATCCAAGAACTTCGTTCCAGAGGTATCGAAGCATTGTGGACAGGTGAAAGCATGGATACAAAAAAGAGTATGCAGGGGTTGGGCATGTACTGGCTGAAAAAGGCTGTGGAACAGGAGGATGCCAACTCTATGTTTATATACGCAAAATGTCTGCTTTGGGGACCGGACAATATTGACACACATATGCTTTTTGAAACGGGCTGTGAGGATGGAAGTGGATATCAAGACACAAAAGAGGCTTTTGATATGGCAGTGCGAGCATCGGACTTAGGTTGTTTGGAAGCTGCAGATTGGCTTTTAATGGCCGAAAAGAATCACTATCCGGGGGCGGCGGAAGCTCTTAGAAGAACAAAAGTTTATCAAGAATGGGAGGAAAAAGAACGCAAAAGAAAGGAATGGTGAGATGAGGAAAAATCGACCTATTGGTTTTTTAAATCTATAGATAAGCGAAGAAGATCTGAAAGAGGAAATATTTGTGAACCATAGAATATTATTGGTAGACGGCGAGAAAGATATCGTTGATTTGATGGGGGAAGTGCTACGACAGGATAGATTAAGGTTGCCTGCAAGTCGGATTAAGGTTGATAGCTTATTATTTGAATTGTAATAGCTATCAGCCCTTTTTGTTTCTATTTTCAGTATATCAGAAAAAAAGAAATGTGCAAATCTGCAAATTGGAGGTTGTAGAGTAGAAGCACTTTCTTTTGCAGTACATAACATGGAGGCGTGTACGGGTTTGTAAACTAATATTTTATAAATTTTTAAGAAAAAGCCGTTTACAACAAAAATCAGACCATTCAGCCGTTATTCTTGTATCCTAAAAATCTTTTCGTTATAATAGGAAAAATTGTAGTAAAGAGAAAGGGGAGCGGATAGAAGTGATTCGGATTGCAGTTTGTGAGGATGAGCATATTCTTTTGGAACAGCTGACGAACGATATCAAGAATATATTGAATAAGCATTCTGTTATGTACAGCATCAAGGCATATGCTAATGGAAATGCACTTCTGGCGCGTGAGAAATTTGATATTCTGTTCCTTGATATTGCCATGCAGCCCCTTAATGGCTTGGAGTTGGCGAGAAGACTGCGTGCCAGAGGAGATGAAAGCAAGTTGGTCTTTATTACAGCTCATCAGCAATATGCCATAGATGCATACGATGTGCAGGCATTTCATTACCTTATTAAGCCTGTAGATCTAAAGAAGCTTGAAACCGTACTTTTGAAGTTGTGCTCTCTTCTCAAAGCAGAATGTGAACATGCGCTCACTTTTTGTCAGGGAACACTGGTAAGGAGAATCCCTTTTGAAAAAATATTATATCTGGAAGTTATGAATAGAAAAATATATTTGCATAAGAATGAAGAAACAGTTCCATTTTATGGAAAATTAAATGAACTTGAATCAATGCTGCCGGATACATTTTTTCGTTGTCATCGGAGTTATATTGTTAATTTTGATCATGTAAAACATTACCAAAAGGAAACGGTCTGGTTAGATAATGAATCTATTGTGCCGTTATCCAGACGCAGGTATCAGGCATTTGGTTTGGCATTCATGTATTATCTGAAAAAAAGGGGAGATGTTTTTTGATTGTTTCAACGATATGGACAACAGGTTGTGGGCTTTTCTTTAGTTTCTTCCAAAACCTCTTTTTAGAAGAAATGCTTGGAGCGAAATATCGTTATACTTATCTATGGTTTTATCTGGGAACCTGGCTGTATGGACATATCAATGTATGGTTTGGGATTGCGGGTACTGCGTGGGGAAATATGCTTTATTTGTGCGTTTGTGCATTTGCGTTGAATACAATGCTGTTTCAGGGGAGCGTCATAAAAAGGGGATTTTTTACGTTGTGGATGTATGGAATGCAGGAAGTAGCAGGTGTTATATTTTATTTGCTGTTTATGGCTTCAGCAAGTTTAATTGGACGAAAGAACTGTATGGATATCCTATTGAATGCTGTGAATTTGATGACAGGCCTTGTCCTCTTTTTTATGATGGAAGTTTTAAAACGTAAGCTCCATTTGCTTAAACGGGATTTTGAAGATCGCGATGGCATTTATCTTATGTGTATTGTTGCATTTATCTGTATTGCGGTCAGTATGCTGTCAATGACATTTGACACAGTGAATAATTGGGATGCTGGATATGTATATGCAATTGTGGTTCCCAGTGGTCTGATCGCAGTTGGAGGAGAAATTCTTAATGTTTCTTGTATTATTATGTTAGAGCAGCGTCTGGTGGAGAGGTTGGCAAAACAACAGTACCAGATACTGGAACAGCATCTGGAGGTTTCAAAAGAGCAGTATGAACAATTTATAAAGATTCGGCATGATGTGAAAAATCACAGTCTATGTCTTGGACAGTTATTGGAAAAAGAAAATATAGAAGAAGCCAAGCGTTATCTGAAACAATGGAATAGTGTCATAGAAGATGGAGAGACTCTCATCCGAACAGGTTCCATTTTTGCCGATGCCCTGTTGAATCCGAAATACCAACAGGCAAAGAAGCTTGGAATCGACATTTCAATTCAGATGAGTGTGCCTGGTGAAGAGCGGATTGATCCTGTCGATCTCTGCTGTTTATTGGCAAATGCGCTGGATAACGCAATAGAAGCCTGTCAGCGGGGGATTCAGGCAGGGCATCCTGCCGGATGGATACGGATGAAATCGCAGATATATCCGAATTACTGGGTATTTGAAATCTCCAATAGTACCTATGTATCGGTTAAACAGCACGAGGGTAGATTTCCATCTTCCAAACAGGCTCCGATAAGCGGAGTCGGTCTACAAAACATTAGAACCGTTGTTGAACGGTATGAAGGAGTACTAGATCTTGAAAACGGAACAAGTTTTACACTAAATGTTATGTTCCCGTTACCGTAGGCACCAAAAAACGATCCGTTTACATCATCTGTATAAATTTACTCGTTACACGAACCGATACACAGATATAGCCCGTTACAATATGAAAATGTAATGATATAATCGCCAAAAAATCATACTTGTAACAAATTATGAAAGAATCGGGGGATCTGAATATGTATGTGAATGTTGGAAAAACAGGTGGTTTATTTCATGTAGAGGCAATAAACTGTAAATTTAATCAGAATACAAGGAACGGAGAAGAAAAAAAGGGTGTGTTTTTTCGCAATGACGTTGCCATGATATCGCAAAAGGGAAAGGCAATGAGCGCAGTAGAACGGCTGATGAAGCAGAAAGATTTTATCAGAGAATATAAAGATTCCTTGCTTGCGCAGATGGCAGATAAAGAAAGCGGATATTGTTCGGCAGATATTGCGAAGAAAATAGAAGAATATGAAAAGCAGTTAGATTCCATTGACGAAGAAATTGCGAAAGAACTGGCAAAGTCAACAGATGAGTCAGATGAACTCAGAGAAAATAATATGTACAAAGGGAAACAACCATTAACAAAGCAGGAATTAAATAATAAAAAGCTAGCAGAGCTTACAGAGATGTCTGAAAAACTAGACCAAAGTGAACGAATAGATTCGGTTAAGGACAGGTTGGAAGGAGAAAGGAATGTATTGGAAGCCGAATTGAAGTC
>JAAVXR010000082.1 GCA_022790755.1 Hespellia sp.
AGGGATATATTGTTTATGATATGTATTTCAATGCTTGAAACAAATTCCCATTGATCGAAATGTTGTAAGGAACAAAAAACAGTATTTAGGGAGAAACAGGAATGGAATTTAAGCTGATTTCGATAGCAAGTTTGATTGCTTTTTATGGTTGCTATTTTGCGAAAATGTTCTGTCAGAAAAGGCATGGAATACAGACAGACCAAATCGGAAAAAATAAAGTTGGTTTTGTGAAATTTGTGGAAATCACAATGAAGATTGCAGCTATTCTTGTTTTTATAGCAGGACTTGTCAGTATTTTCTTTGAAACAGGGCATAGTCTTACTGCCATTCGGGTTATGGGTGCAATAATGAGTGTCGGGGGAACGGTTATATTTATTGTCGCAGTATGGACGATGCGAGACAGTTGGCGGGCAGGAGTGTCCAAAACCGATAAAACGGAACTTGTAACAAGCGGCATTTATCAAATCAGTCGTAATCCCGCCTTTTTGGGATTTGACCTTTTGTATATTGGAACATTATTGATGTTTTTTAACTGGATTTTATGTTTCTTAACTGCATTTGCGGTCATTATGTACCATTTGCAGATTGTCAATGTCGAGGAAGATTTTTTACTTGCCGCATTTGGAAATGAATATTTGCAATATAAGAAAAAGGTTTGCCGTTATATTGGCAGAAGACGATAACTTCCCATTTGTTTTTACCAACTGTCAAAGACAAGATTATAGCACATTCTTCAATCTATAGTATATCCTTTTTGTATACCGGAAATATCCTATTCAAACCATGCAACTGCTCTAATAGGCGAACCGTCACAATTATCCAGCTTCAACGGAAAACAACTGAACCAAAATAAATCACTGCCACATAGCTCTAAGTTTTTAAGATTTTCAATATTTACAATATCACGTTTTTGAAACAACATTTTATGACGAGTCAGGTTCTCATCTGCAATTGGATCAAGACCAATTACGTCAAACCCAATCCCTTTGTAATTTCCAGCTATTATAAAGTTCAATACTTCCTCATCAATACAGGGAAAATCTCCAAAATAAGCATCCGTCTCCCAGCGTTTATCCCAACCAAGATTAAACAATAGGAAATCGGCACCCCTTATCTTATCTCCGATTTTACGAATATGTTCCATCGAAATCGCTTGACTTTCCTTCAGATCTCTGCAATCTATAACCAATGCTTTTCCAATAAACTGTTCGATAGGAAACTGGTCAAGCGTTGTTCTTCCTGCAAAAAGGTGTGCTGGTGGATCCATATGCGTTCCCGTATGTGTATACATCTGCAATAATGTTTCTTTGAACCCGTCTTTTTCATAACTGTTTGCCGGAATAAATTTCGGCGTGTCAGTTCCAGGATAAACCGGCATATTCTCTTTAATAGTATGAGTCAGATCAATTACTTTCATTTCAATTTTCCCCCGCAAATTCTTTAGGTTAGAATCAATGATGAAACAAACGAAAAGGCAGTTTTGGCATTCCAGTGAACTCCCCCTCCCTCTACTCCATTTTCGATTTAACCTAATTGAACAAAGTGAGCGTTCAGGCAGCTATTACCTATGGACTTTCCATCTTTTGTTCTTACCCATGATTATACCGGATTTTTCCGGCTTCCTTAAGCTGTTCTAAATATTTTTCGTACATAATAAAATCCTCCATGTAAAATCAGTAGTAATCAAAACACTGCTTTACACGGAGGTTCATTTGAGTCGTAAAACCACTTACCAATCAAGCGAATGTTTTTGTTTAACTGGAATTTGTTAGGCCAAAAGAGAAGTTATGAAATATACTGATCATAAGTTTAGCTTTTGAGATTTTTCAGAACGTCCGGATTATTGGAGATAATCTCCTCAACAGTCTGACATGTTTCCATATCCGGACAGCAGCCGCATGTCATCATATCTTTTTTCAGCGCACACTGGCGAATATCGCAAAGACTTTCACAATATACGGTTTTAACTCCATCCACACGACATCCCTCACAATTGATATGCTCCGGCAAAATGGGCGCATGATTTAATTCTGCCCACAGTTTTGCGGTTTTCTCACGTAATGCCTGGTCATCATGGATTGTCGCAAGATATGCATCGCATTTCTCACAATCCAATCCACAGTATGCAATCATATTCCTCATGTTTTCATACCTCTTGCAAATCCCACTTTTTCCATTAAAGTATCAATATCAATATCCGTTTTCTCTTCTCACCTGTGTATATACTTCATTAACAGCTTCAATATAACAATTATAAGAAGGATGATTATCCATATCTTGTCTGGAAAGATACAGATTCTTCTTTTTTAAATAAACATCTCTAACCCGAATCCAATAATTGGCTTTTAAACACTCTTCCTTTTTGTTTAAATCTCTGGTAGTTGGTCCCTGTTGCCAATAGTATTGATCACAATATAAATTTCCCACCTTTTTATGAACAAGTCTGTACCAGTTTTCCCAACCATCTTTCCTAACAATACACACATCAATACTAAAAGGAGTTTTATTACCTTTCTTTAGTATTCTCTGCTTTGTCGTAATCGCGGATGTAGAATCATCACAAGTTTTCCAATCATTCCATTCGAGCACTTCATTAAACGCAGCGATTATTGCCTGCTTTAATTCTCGTGGATTATTTACAATATTGATATTCTCTGCCGATTCTATCCACAGATTAAAGTCATAATCAATTGGTTCTTTTTCATTTTGAGTAACTAAACCTCTCTTTTTGCTTCCGACAACAGACATTCTTGATTGGATTCCATAGCTTTTTAGATTCTGCACCAGCTGATTGACAATATCTGCACAAATGCTATAGGATTCTTTTAAAAATACTTTGTCTTTTACATAATCATACATAAGTATCCTCCTTTTAAATCCCACACCTGCCAGATAGCATCATTGCTAAATCATTATAGATTATCACAAGGCAAATCATAATGCAAGCACTTTTTACAGTTACTCTATTTCTCACCTCATATTTACAGTGTTCTTATTCAAAAACCATCATATCAGTATTCTTTCGCTATTTCTTCCTCTATTCCATACATTTTCCTAAAAGTATCCAGATCTGCCGGACTCTTTATCAGCATTACCTCTTCTATCTTACCTGTATGAATGTCTTTAAATCCGGCAACCTGCTCTCCATTACAGATACTCGCTTTGATTACCGGCTTTTTATGATCCTTATCATATGTCTTTACTATGGTTTTCTTCTTAAACAGCGCCACTCTGATCACCTTCTTTTGATTTTACCATCAGTATAAGTTTTTCAAACGACTGAGCGAAGCGTACGTCATCATCTTCCGTACGCTTCCTCGGTCCTTTCATATGATTCTTATGAGAGCCTCGTCTTGCTTTCTTGTTAAGATGTCTCTCCATAAGCATCTGATCAATATTTTCATTCGTGTACCACTTACCGGATTGATGAATGGCATATGCACCTTTCCCAAGTGCCATAGCTGCAACCCCGTAGTCCTGAGATATGACAACATCACCCTTATGACAAATGCTGATTAACTTATAGTCTACAACATCTGCCCCAGCGCCAACTACCATCACTTCACTATAATCAGAATACAACACATGGTTCGTATCGCATAACAATGTTGTTTGAATATTATATTTTTCTGCAATAGTCTCTACTATGCCCACTACCGGACAGGCATCTGCGTCTACAAATATCTGCATTATTATCCTCAAATCTACCCTGGATTAGTTGTTAATGATTGATGTTCTTTCATCCGCTGAATAGGCGGCATGAATCAGGTATGCCCAATGCGCCCGCATAACTTTCATGTTTGGTGGTGCGCTCCGTTGCGGGCGCATGCAGGTTTATATGTTGAATTATAACATATTCTCCAATCCATGGGTATATCCTTAGATTTTAATTTTTCACAAATTCATATTTCACAAGATACAAGAAATCTGTTATAATAACAGCAGTCATTCCGAACAAATCAGTGAGTGAATGACAAAAAGAATGCGTATTCTTCTGACAGCAAAATACACATAGTGTCAGAAACCAAGCAGAAAGGAGCCCTAACCATGGCAAAAGAACGTTTTGTAGAAACCTATTCACAAGGAGTAACCAACATCCGTAAAATCGTTGTCGATACAGAGACCGGTGTAAATTACTTATTACTGTCTTCTAACATGACAAGCGGCTGCGGAGTAACCGTTTTGGTCGATAAAGACGGAAAGCCAATCGTTACCCCTATCAGCTCTGATATTTGATAATATTATTTTTTGTCCTACTCAACAAAAATGTGGAACATTCCTTAAAATTTAGAAGTTCCACATTTAACCCTTAAATATTCAAGAATATCTGCAATATCCCCTATGGAATTGCCTTCACTCATTCTGTAACAAAAATAAATTTCACCTGACCTTCCATCCCATCCGAAATTCCGGAGAAGTTCTGATAGGACCGGGAGGCGTCCGTCATCTCGCTCATCTTATCAAGCGTCCCTTCCAAATCTCCGTCAAATGCACCGGCCAGTTTTTGAATCCCATCTTTGTCAAACTGTATCATACCTTCATTGAGAGCCACGGCTCCCGCATTTAATTTGCCAATACCGCCGACCAGTTCACTGGAACCTGATTGCAAGGTATTCAAACCATTTACAAGCGTGCCTGCTCCACCGTCCAGTTCCCTTGCACCGGTAGCCAAAGCATTCGCACCCGCAGATGCTTCCGCCGCTCCCGCCGACAATTTGCCAAGCCCTGCCGCAAGACCATTTTCACCATCCACACCTGCTCTAAGCGCTGATGTTCCATTTCTCAGTTGACTGACACCGGCATTTACCTGAGCGACCAATCCTTGTTCCGAGTCGTTGATTCCTTGATCCAGTTGCGCAATGCCCGCCTGCAGAGAATCCACGCCTCCATCCACCTGGGCCGACACGCCTGCGAGTGAATCGACAACCGCACTGACCATACCCGCTTCCTGTGCCACGCCAGCCGCCGTATCCGCCAGGGAACCGGCCGCTGCCGCCGCTGCTCCCGCCGCAGTTGCCGCCGCTTCCGATTGCGCCTGGACTTCCGCGTTCAAATCATTTGCTGCCGCATACCGCGCATCCCGATCGGACGCCAGGTTGTTGATCGCATCATTTACCGCATTCGCCACATCCGGATCATTGGCCACCGAATCATATCCCAGGAGTCCTTGCAAAATCCCAATCGCATTATCCGTACCGCCATTTCCATATACTACCGCGTCCGTACTGATTCCGGCACCGCCAGCCGCACCGCCCGATATCGTCTGTGCCGCGCCTGCCAGGGCCTGCGCGTCTGCCGCCGTTTTTGCTGCCAATGCCTGTAGACTGTATCCACCGGTCGCATCGGTTCCAGCATTTAGTATCGCGTTCATTCCAGAGGTTCCCTGTTTCACCTGCGCCGCGCCGTCGTTTAACTGCTGTACACCGCCGACAAGCGTGGAAAGTCCCGTGTTCAACTGTGCCTGCATACCCGCCACTCCGTCATCCAACGCTCGAACTCCTGGCAATAGCTCACTCTGTGTTTTATTTGCCGCTTCTGAGAGTCCCGCGCTTAACGCTTTATTTCCGGATGCCAACGTCTCACTGCCTTTCGAAATCTGACTGGTTCCATCCTTCAATGTGTTCCCGCCGTCAGCAAGCTGGTTCACTCCATCGACCAACGGGCCGGAAGAAGACTGCAGCAACTCGATTCCATCTTTCAATTCTCCAGAACCATTTACCAGTTGATTGGAGGCATCCTGCAGTTTCTGCATGGCATTTTCCAAATCGGAAAGACTGTCAAACTGGTCAAATTCCATCTCATGAAATACATCATTTGTGGCAACCGTGATTCCTTCCAGCGTCTCATAATCCGTTACGTCCGCTTCAAACTCAAAATAATCCGGGATATCAACCGCATCCATTCCCAATTCTTCCTGCATTTTGGGAATTCCGATACCGATGGCCAGTTCTCGATCCCCATCCGAAATCAGTTTTCCATTGGTAATTTTTACATTCGTATATTTTTCTTCATCCAGCACCAGGCCCGTTGCCATCAAAAACGGCGTGTACTGCTGTTCTGCATTTCCCGTATGATTTTGATATTGATAGCGTACAGTCAAATGTCCACTCTTCCCTTCCAGGTCTTTTGCGCTGATTTCTTTTCCGTCCAACTTGTAAGAAATCACGACACCCACCGGAAGCGATTTGTTTGTAGTCCCCTGATAGCAAATCTCCTGCCCGGCACCCGACCAGACCAGTTCATCGCCGTTTTTTTGAAAGGTTTCATCCCCTTTTACATTCTCAATATCCTGCAATGTAGAGAAATCTTGAATTTCATGAACATCTTTTACATTTTTCAATTCATCGGATACTGTCACCTGTGTCACGGTACCGCTGCCATCAATTTTGGCATATACTGTCTCTTCCTTCACCGCTTTCGTTTCGTTCTGACCTTCCGAACTTTCTGTGCTTTTCGAACTTTCTGTATTCCCACCATTCTTTTGTTCCCGCTCATTATTTGCCACGGCCACCTGAACAGTACTCGGCTCTTTGGCCGCCACAGACGGAGCCGCGCTCAAGCTTCCCACCACGAGAGACAATGTCATTGCAAGCGCAATCAATGCGTGATATTCTCTGTTTTTCATATCAAACCCTCCTATACATTTGCTGTTTCTGACTTCACTGCCACTTTCTGTTTCATATCTTTGGTTGTCACACAAACGATCTTGTCAAACACCATCAACATAGACGGTAGTATAAAGATCACCGTAAACATACTGATGATCGCCCCGCGCGCCATCAAGGTACACAGAGAAGAAATCATGTCTATATCAGAATACAAACCCACTCCAAAGGTCGCCGCAAAGAAACCCAAGGCCGATACCACCACCGACTGAATCGACGTTGCAAGTGCAATTCGGATGGATTCCACCTTCGATTTCTCTTTTCCCCGTTCTTTTTTATAGCGGGTAGTCATCAAAATCGCATAATCCACAGTGGAACCCAACTGAATCGTTCCAATGACGATAGATGCGATAAATGGAATCGTCGTCCCCATATAATACGGAATTCCCAGATTGATAAAAATCGCAAATTCGATCACGCTCACCAGAATGACCGGCAAGGAAATGGAGCGGAATACGATCACGATAATAAAGAATATCGCCAGAATAGAGACTGCGCTCACCACCTTAAAGTCATGATCCGTAATGGTAATCAAATCCTTTGTACACGGCGCCTCGCCAATCAGCATCCCGGAGGCATCGTATTTTTTGACAATCCGATTCAATTCCGTACACTGCGCATTCACCTCATCGGTCGCCACTTTATACTCAGACTGTACCAAAATCAACTGCCAGTCACCGGACTTCAGTTTTTCCGTCATCTCATCCGGAATCATATCCCGCGGAATGGACGGTCCCATCAGACTGTCCAGCCCCAGCGCAAATTTAACGCCTTTCACGTCCGACATCTCATTCAACATAGATTTGGCGTCTTTCGCTTTCAAATCCGCATCGACAAGAACCATATGTGTGGAATTCATGTCGAACTCATCCGCCAACTTCTCATTCGCCTTCACACTGTCCAGATACTTCGGGAGCGTCGCATCCAGATTGTAGTAAACTTCCGTGTTCCGGTAACCAAAAACAGCAGGAGCCAGCACGATCAAAAAAATGAGAACAAATAGTTTGTAATGTTTTGTAATAAATTTTGCCGGTTTCTCCATAGATGGCATCACTGCCCGATGTGTGGTCTTCTGAACCAGTTTATCAAACACCAGGAGGAAGGATGGTAAAATCGTCACACAGGAAACCACTCCAAGCACCACGCCTTTTGCCATGACAATTCCCAGATCTTTGCCGAGCGTAAAACTCATAAAGCAAAGTGCGATAAATCCGGCCACCGTCGTAATCGAACTTCCAACCACCGAAGAAAACGTATTGGATATCGCGTGGGCCATCGCCCGTTCCCGATCCCCCTGAAATCTTTCCCGATTCTCCTGATAGCTGTGCCAGAGGAAAATGGAATAGTCCATGGTAACGCCGAGTTGCAGCACCGCGCTCAACGCTTTCGTAATGTAAGAAATCTCTCCCAAAAAGATATTGGTTCCCATGTTATACACAATCGCCATTCCGATACTCAGCATAAAGAACACCGGTAAGATCCAGCAATCCATAAATACCGCAAGAACAATACAACTTAGAACCACTGCGATCAATACATAAATCGGGGTTTCCCTTTCCGAGAGGTCTTTGATATCTGTCACCACCGCGGACATACTGCTCAGATAACATTGCCGACCGGTCACTTTTCGAATCTGACCAATCGCCTCCATCGTACTGTCCGCCGAAGTGGTATCATCAAAGAAAATCGCCATCAGGGTCGCGTTATCCGTATTAAATGCATCTCTCAATTTATTTGGAAGAACTTCCATCGGTACGGACAGATCCGCCACAGAATCATACCAGATCACATCCGCGACGCCGTCAACCTCTTGTATTTTGGCTTTGACATCCGCCACATCTTTCTCTTGCATCCCCTCCACGATCTCCATCGCAAAAGCGCCTTTTCCGAAATCCTCCATCAAGATATCCTGCCCTTGCATCGTATCAATGTGATCTGGAAGGTAGTAAAGAATATCATAATTTACTCTCGTCTTTAAGTACCCGAAAACGGAAGGAATCAAAAGTAATATCCCAATAATCAATATCGTCACCCGGTACTTTACAATTTTCTTTCCCAGATTAACCATTCCCTATGCCTCCTTCATGTCTGTAACATTTCGCTTCCAAAAATGACTAAAGGTCATTTTTTATCTTCATTCAGTACTATAATACAAAAATGACCAAAAGTCAATATTTTTTTGCAAAAATTTGACTCTTGGTCATTTTATTTGATTTATACAATATTATTCTGTTTCACCGCGGACACAAGCACTGCCTCAGCTCCGATTCACGGTTTTTGATCGCCCCATCAACCGGCTTCCATGATCTCTTCCAGCATTTCCTTTTCGAATACAAAGTTCATTCCATCCGTCGATTGGAAGATGGCTCTCCACAATTTTCCATTTTCTGCATAGTCTCCGTCGCTCCCCTGCCCGATTACCATATAGACAACACCGTCCTCCTGATACATTTCCTCCAGAGTATCATAAGGATTAAAGCCAAGCTTTTTCTGGATGTCTTCGTTTTGCGGCAGATCAAAATTCTCATAAGACGCGCCTCCGTCTACCGTAAGATAGAATGTCCCATCTTCCCTTGCATAATAGCCGGTGTTGTCGTCTCTCCACCAGACGCAGGAAACATTCGGAAGAACCTCCTGCGGCGAGGATACAAACTCCCAGTTCTCCAGATCGCGGGAACGAAACGTCCCATAATAGTCGCTGCCGCCGGTTCTGTCCACCGCAAACGTCGCATAACAGAACTTTTCCGTTTTCGATAAAAATGTTTTCGCCCGATATCCATCGTATATTTTACTCGTTCTCCAATTCTTTCCTTGATCGAGACTGTAGATCAGCTTTACCTGATTTCCTGAGTATCCCACGAATGCGGTTAATTCCTCTCCTATCAGATAATGATTGTCCCCCAGATACTCGTCATACGTTCCATTGGGTGTTTGAAAAACCTGTTCGTATGCCCCCGGCACCTCTATGAAATGCTCTCCGCCGTCATAAGTAACGTACAACGTCTGATCTTTCGCATAATAAGCCGCCTGCTTCCCTGGATCATACGCAAAATGTGTCGTCTGCGGCTCCTCGCGCTCTTTCTGAAATTCCTCCGATCGAATCTGATACTGTACCGGAGTCATCACTTCCTCGATCTTCCAGAGTTCCGCACCGCCTTGCCATTTCAGAACCCACTGTCCTTCATATAGATTCTTCTCATCTGTTCCAATCAATTCCAAATTCGAGACGACACGCCGGCTCCAGCCGGGAATTTCAACCTGATAGTGAACCTCCACATATCCGTCTGACAAGGAATCCATTGATTTCAGTTCTGCATGTTTCAAACGATATGAAAAGGGAACCTTCCACCCTTTATGTCCATCCGCCCATTCCCGAAACCATCTTTCTGTAATTTCCTCCGCCGAGTCATACGGAGTCAACGCCAGAATCTCCGCACCCGTAATCGGTGGTTCTTCATACCGGCTCCAAACAAAACCAACGACACACGCGCAAAGGATTGCAATTGCTCCCACAATGGCAACACACCATTTCCAAAGCATCCCTGATCGTTTTTCCACCCAATCTTCAACCCCTTTCTTCATTTTCTCTATTTCATAATAAGCCCTGACTGATACATTTACAAGATCATATCAAGCACTCGAATTCTTCTTGCCGTTTTTGTCGACATATAGTATAATACGGGTACTCAAATAGCCGCCTCTACAAGGAGCCGACTGGCAAGGAGGCAAATACAATGGGAAAAGTAGATGACAACAAACAACAGAAATTAGAATCTCTGTTTCGCAGTGCTTATGACCTGTTTCTGAATCAGGGAATCGCCAAGACCTCCGTGCATGACATTGTGCAGAAAGCCGGAGTCGCCAAGGGAACTTTCTACCTTTATTTCAAAGACAAATACGAAATCCGCGACCGTCTGATCGCCAAAACAGCGCAAAAACTCTTTCAGGACGCGCATCGCGCTCTTCTCAAGCAAAACATTCCAGACTTTGAAGATCGCGTTATTTTCGTTGTAGATTATGTTCTAAAGGAAATGAATAAGAGTCAGCCTATATTACGATTTATTTCCAAAAATTTAAGTTGGGGAATTTTCAGACAGGCTCTTGAACGGACTGGGGAGGGGCATCTCTCCACGGCAAGTAATTTTACAGAACTTTTGATGCCCAAGAATGCGCCGGTCAAATTAAAAGAACCTGAGATTATGTTATTTTTGATTATCGAACTGGCAAGCTCCGCGTCTTTCAGCGTCATTTTGGAAAACGATCCCGTTCGTTTCGAAGAATTAAAACCATATTTATACGAAAGTATTCGAGCGATCATTCGTAATCATATTGTTCTTTAATTATCAAAAAAAGATGAGACTGTCTAGCAGAAAATGAACTTCGTACGCAACATATCGTAGAATCCAATTTCTTCCCAACAGCCCCATCTTTTTATATTTTCAAGAATCTGTCTAAGCCCACTTTTCCATAAATTTTTCTTCTTCTTTCACGCACGCTTCAAAGAAATCTGTATCCGCGCACTCCATCTTCTTCTCAGCGACTTCGAGTCTCCACTTTTCTTCCAGACTGTCACGATCACGATAGTAGTCATCCGACAGCGATTTCTCTTTGACTCCATTTATAAATGCATTATGTTTCGTCCAAAAAGACTGATCCGTCAATGCCTCGTATTCACAATGCTTCTCTGCAAAATCTCCTGCCAATATCAACGGTTTATATAACGAAATACATGGCAAAGCCCCACCTGTCAGCCAGACTGTAATTTCATCAGCCAATTCCACCACCATACTGGATGTGGTCTGACTACCCGTCTTTTCTCCACCGTGCATACATACGCTCTCGCCGGAACCATCCCGAGACGACAGTTCAAAACCATCCGCATGCGTTCTCAATGCGGCAAAAAAATCTGAAACACTGCAGGCATCTTTGATACAGTTCTGTGTACACTGGAACCGACGATCTCCGCCAAACAGCTTCGTGGTCTCTTCATCCGTATATGTACGTTTAAAGTTGATGACTTCCGAACTGTAGCCGTCGCCATCGTCCTCTATACTGATGCAATTAGAGATAGACGCTCGATTCTGCTTCTTAAACGTCCAATTCTTCCCGCATGTCTCCAACACATATATTTCGTTTCGATCCATAATCAAAAATGCATTATCATAATACATTTCCGACTTGTATCCGCAATTTCCTCCCTGACCGTACCGCTCTAACAACTGGATAATTGTGTCCAACGCTTCCTTTGCCGAGGCGCTCCTTTCCAGAGCCAATCTCAATAAATCCATTCCTGTAAGAGCTTCCGCCGTAGAATTATGATTTGTAAATAACGCTTCATTCCCAATCACAACCCCGCAGTCAT
Organism: Hespellia sp.; assembly: GCA_022790755.1. GTDB lineage: Bacteria > Bacillota > Clostridia > Lachnospirales > Lachnospiraceae > Mediterraneibacter_A. The sequence goes on from JAAVXR010000082.1 coordinate 12,028, forward strand.
TCAATCCCATCTCGGCGCCCCACAACCACACTGGTCTGGATATCAGGATTCCGTGTGTCCGCTTCACCTGTTCAATTTCAATATACGTGCACTTCACGGTTTCCGGATTATCATTTCGCCTCGGATACCACTCTACGACTTGCGGCTCCGCCGTATCTCTGTCACTGTTCTTTCCAAATATTGCATACTTCCCAAAAACGCCGCCCATTGTGTCACACATTTCAATCACTCTCCTTACTGACAATCTCTATTTCACTGGAAACTTGCACGCTTCCTCATACTGTGCTATGATTAACTGCTTTAACGCCCAGTCTTCTTCGCCCAATCCACAGTACTTTTCAATTGCCTTTTCAATCCCATTTTCCTTTACGTAATCTGTAATTTCCACGCTAGCTGCATCACTTTCTTCGCGATACAGGAAACCATACGCGATCCCTTTCGCCAGATAAAACGGCACAATATGATGCTTGATACATAGCAGCGCCGGTCCGACAAAACGATTGCTCCTGGACAGTTTCGTTTTTGGATCCGCCGCTACTCTTTGAATCGGATCTTTTATCTGTTGGCTCTTCAAAGCATCTTCAGTGAATTTTAAAAACAATTGATGATCTTTTTCATCAAATTGATATTCTGCCTGCACCGCCGCATCCGCTTCATAGAATGCATGAAGCACGCTATTTTCCAGCCATTCGTCGCCGTAAGTATCGCAAATATAAGTATAGCCTCTTGCCTTTCCCAAAAATGCAAGCATACAATGCCGCATATTTCCACAATATACTTTCTGGTAAACCCGTGCTTTTCCTCTTTTCACACCGTTGACCAGCCTTACTTTCGGAAGTTCTCCTATAAAAGCATCCTCATCAATCTCAATATGTCCCGTCGATCCTACCGATACCGCAAACGGATCCTCCTCCAGAAGCTCTTTGGGCGCCGGCACCCCTGGCATTTCCACCAACACCTGACAGATCCCCGTCTTCTCTTTCAGATAAGCAGTTGCCTTTTCATTCCCCGCAAGCATCTCTGTTAGCTTTGTTTCAAAATAATCCGGCGCCCCCAGTGCATTTACACAAAGCAGGACATTGAACGGTTCAGCGTCATGATCTGCACGATATATAATCGCCTCTTTTAAACTCTGGCAGATATGCTCAAACACGTTATCATACACACAGCAGGCAATCAAATCCACACGTTTCATATGCGCGATCAAATCGGAAGAATCAGAAGAGTCCAATGCATCAAAATTATCAATTAGAATACGTTCGCTGCCCTCTTCTCCTGACCGTTCCACCAAATACGATCCCTGTTCTTTTAATCGCCGCATACGTTCTGCACGAAAACCATAAATATACAGATGGTATCCTGCCTCAAAAAACAAACTTCCTATAACGCCCCGTCCAATTTTCCCGGCGCCGACTATCAATAGTTCTTTCATTATTATTCCTCCATTCCTTTATCAACTAATCCAAATGCTTCTATTACTTCCGCCTCCGGAAGCGGGTATCCATGTTTCCCCAGAAAAACAGATGATTTTATTTTCCCGTGATAATACCATCCAGAAGGTCCCAATTTCCCTTCAAATTAAGCATTTTTCTTTTGTATAATAGCCTACAAATCAACAAAAGTCAATTTCCCATTTTTGCAAAAAAAGGACCACCACACTAATTCAAATTAGTGCAGCAGCCCATTTTGTCGTTTTACAAGGAGAACACTTTTATTTAATTACCAACAGTAATACCTGCTTCTTCGTAAATTGACGGATATGTCTCGAACTCGTCTTTACATTTTGCTGTCCAATCTTCGCTGGAAAGGAATGTAGCATTGGAGTACTGTCCTTCCATGAACTCTTTATATTCTGCGCTCTCAGCAACGTCTTTGATTGCTGCTTCCAGTACATCAATCACCTCAGCCGGCGTATCTTTTGGCGCCTGGAATCCACGGAACATAGCTACTGCAGAATCAATGCCGATTTCCTTAGCTGTCGGAACATCTGGGAAACCTGCAAGTCTTTCATCTGTCATTGAGCAGATCAATTTCACTTCATCCGCTGCAACTGCTGACGCAATATCAATCGGTCCACAAACGATAGCATCTGCATCGTTATTCTTAAGCAAGAGATCAAATCCACCACCAGATGTATTCGGAACCAGGTTCACTTCGATTCCAGCCTTCATACAGAAATCTGTGATAGCGGTATGAGCCACACCACCTGCAGAACCTGTACCAACGTTTACTTCGCCCGGATGAGCCTTGCAGTACTCAATGAATCCATCAATGTCCGTATAACGATCTTCGTCTGGACGAATAAAGATTACGTTAGGATCAAAGTTTACGCCTGCGATCTGTTCCATATCTTCATATGTAATGTCAGCATAGTTGTTGGACTTCATCGTTGCAAGAGACGTAATTGTCATGAGGATTGTATAACCATCCGGCTCAGCCTCAACGAACTGCATTGCTGCTGTAGCTGTAGCAGCACCACCGATGTTCTGCGGAACAACGGATACACCCATCGTTTCACTCATCTCTGCTGCAAAATAACGAGCGATAACGTCTGTTCCACCACCAGTTTCCGTTGGAATAATCATTGTGATATCTCTCTCCGGGAATGAAGTCTCTGTTTCTGTGTTTGCTTCAGTATTTCCCTTCTCTTTGCTCTTCTCTTCCGCCTGTTTTGCACATCCTGCCATTCCTGCAAGCATAGCGATACTAAGCGTAGCTGCTACGATTTTTCTGAGTTTGTTTTTCATAAAAAACCTCCTTTTTTGTGATTGTGCTTTCTTCGCACGAATTTATAGGCGCTTATTGTTCACCGGACTCTGCTTTTGCTGCCTTCTTCATCTTTCTCCATTTTATGAACTTCTTGACTCTTGGCTGGAACACCATGATAATTGTCAGAATCCAGAAGATATTTGGAATCAGACGGAAGAAAACACCCCAGTCGCCCTTCGACATCACAAGCGCAGAGCGTAAATTCTTCTCACAGAGCTGCCCCAGGACAACACCCAGAATTGCTGCCGCCGGCGACAGACCAACTTTCTCCATCAAGAAGCCTATTACACCCATTGCTACCATAATTAAAATACAAAACGATCTGTTACTAGATGAAAATGTACCAATGACACAAACTACCAACACGAGTGGAACCAAAATGCGATTATCTACTTCCAGGATCTTTGAGAAGAATTTTGCCATAGTAATCGCCATGATAAACATCGCAATGTTCGCTATGAACATAAATACATAGATGCCGTTTACTGCCTCCGCGGAATCATGGAAAATCATCGGCCCACAGATCACTCCGTGAAGCGCTAACGCGCTGATGATAACCGCCGCAGTCGGATCGCCAGGTACTCCAAGTGCAAGAGCCGGAACCAATGTACCACCAACGGTAGCATTATTCGCAGACTCTGGAGCTGCAATACCTTCCCAAACACCGGTACCAAACTCTTTCGAACGTGGATTACTGTTCTTCTCCGTCTCATAGGCAACAAACGCGGAAATCTGAGCGCCAGCTCCGGGAAGAATACCAATAAACATACCAATTAGCGAACTCTTCGCGATCGTCTTATGAATTCTACTTCGAATTTCCTTTGTCGGGAAAATATGTTTCAGTTCCTGTTTATTCGGTTCCAGATTCTTCATGCGAAGGATCTGCTTCATAAGCTCGCACATACCGAAAATACCGATCAAAACTGCGATGACATCGTAACCACTCATCAATTCAGTCGTTCCCAGAAGCAAACGCTTTGTTCCCGTCAGATAGTCCGTACCTGTCCCCGCCAACAAAACACCAAATGCGGCCGATATGACACCTTTTAATAGATTTTCATCTGTAGCCGCGATCACACACAGCCCAAAGATGGAAAGTACAAAATACTCAGGAAACGAAAACTTCACTGCAATAACAGAAAATGCACTACAACCTAAAAGTAATAAAATAGAACCAATGATACCGCCGATAAACGAACTGTATGCGGAGATACCGATCGCCTGACCAGCATGGCCTTTTTGAGCTAAGGGATAACCATCGTTCGCCGTCATGATTGCTGCCGCAGTCCCTGGGACTTTCATTAAAATTGCGGCAATCGAACCGCCGTACACCGCGCCCACATAGATTCCAACCAATACCGCTATGGAGGGCAACGTTGCCATCTTCGCGGTAAAAGATGTCAGAATCGCAACAGCCATCGTAGCGCCCAGTCCCGGTATCGCTCCTACGATTATTCCTGCAAATGTTGAGAAAATGCAAAGAATATAATCAAAAGGAGTCAATGCTGTAAATATTGATAAAAATTCTGCCATATTTTTCTCCTTTCTTATTTACATAATCACTTTTTGCTCTTAGAAATAAAACATTCTAGGAATCTGAACCTTGAGGATCATAACAAAGAATATGTAAATAACGATTACCGCCACTACCGATATGAGCACAAGCATATACGGTTTCCTAATTCCATTCATCAACATCGTTGCAATCAGGAATACAATTGTTAAAATTTCAAATCCAACCGTTGGAAGCAACAATGCATAGGCAATCATCAATACGATTGTAACAATCAGATTTATAATGCTGATTTTATTCTCCTTTATACTCTGAATACCTGCCTGTATCTTCGCCTTTTCCATCTCAAGGTAGGAGTTCCCTTCTGCATTCGTCTTCTTAACCCACCCTTTCCAGAAAACCGTGACCAAAAGCCAGGCCGCAGAAATCATAAAGAAAATTGCAATGACTCCCGGAAACACTTCGGGTCCGATTACAGAAAGATTCGAATAATCAGGATATGCACTCACTTCGTTCAGTATATAACCACCCATAATGAGCAATACAATCGATAATATTGTATCTCCCAGCACCTAAAACACCTCTCTTTCTCTCTATATTTTCTCGTGTTTCGAAACCGGTTAACAAGTTATTTTTTAAAAAATAACTTTGTCTATCTCACTTGAACAAACTATAACATTTTTATATATATTTTTCAAGTTTTTTTTATAGTATAACCATTTTTTGTGTATTTTGTTGCTTTTTTTCATGTGTTTTTGTAGACATTTACCCTACTTCCATTTTTATTTTCTTATAAAAAAACTTCCAAATATTCCCAATTTTGTTTACCGGTCACAAAATCAGACCAATCCGCTAAAATATCAATAATAAGAAAAATCAGGGTAAGAACAAAAACTTTTTATTTCTTTCGCAGCCTAAACTGTTCCTTCAGCTCTTCAGCCAGCAATATCCCCAGCCTCTCCGCTTCTGAAACATCTCCGCCTTTTTCTCCAGTGATATAGTCCCCTGCTGCCTCATTGTAATAAAGACCTCTCAGAAAAAGCTTTCCTTCACTCACTTTCGCAAATGCGGCAATCGGAGAACTACAGCCGCCTTCCAACGCTTTTACAAATCCCCGTTCAGCCAAAGCAGCAGCTTCGCTGTCAGAATCTCTCAAGCAATTCAGATAATCATACTCCTCGCCTTTTCTTCCCTGCACGCCAAGAATTCCCTGTCCCGCCGCAGGTATCATTTCCTCCGTCTCAAAAATCCGCCCCACAACGCCAGTCATATCAAGTCTTTTCAGGCCAGCCATAGCAAGAACCGTAGCATCGCATAATCCTTCGTTCAGTTTTTTGATACGAGTCTGCACATTTCCACGAATCCCGGTAAACTCGCTTTCCGGAAATAATTTCTCAAGCTGCACCCGTCTTCTGGGGCTGGAGGAACCAATCGTTTTGGGTACGCCTTCTGCGCAGCCTTTGCCAAATATCATAGCATCTCGCGGATCTTCTCTCTTTGTGTAAGCAAGAATTGGCAAATCTTCTGGCACTTCCATTGGCATATCTTTCAGACTGTGAACCGATAAATCCGTCCGTTTCTCCAACAATGCCAGATCCAATTCCTTCACAAAAAGGCCTTTTCCCCCCACTTTATCCAGGGAGCGATCCAATATCTTGTCACCAGTCGTCTTCATCGTGATAATCTCCACTTGTATTTCAGGATGCGCCTGTTCAATCATATGCTTGACATACTCTGCCTGCCACACGGCCAATTTACTGTCCCTGCTTCCAATACGAATTACTTTTCCCATGTTTCTCATTCCCTCGCGTACAGTGTTTTCATTTTTTCGACCATACTGTCAATGCTTGCTCGATCCGAGATTTCAATTTTCATCCCATACTTTCCGGCTTCTGCCGCCGTTTGTTCGCCAATGCAGAGCGCATGCACTTTCGTAAAATCTAATCCTGCCATCGTCTGTGCAAATCCCCGCACTGTGGAAGCACTCGTGAACGTAACGATGTCCAGAGCACCTTTTTCGATCTTTTCTTTTATCAAGTCTGCAAAAGAACTTTCCTGCCTGCAGACCGTCTCGTATATCGCAATTTCCTTCCAGACGTGCCCGGAGTGTTCCAATTCTTCTGTCAATTCCTCCGAACCTTCTTTGGCCCGCAACAGATAGATTTGACTGTCCTTCCCCGCATGCGCCGCCAGCTCTTTTCCAAGCGCCTTTCCATTATAAACCTCAGGAACCAGATCCGCATTCCAACCATATTTCTTCAACTCAGCCGCCGTCGCCTGCCCGATCACCGCAAAACGAATGTCCGCTCCTGTCTGGAACACTCTGCGCAGATCTCGCTTTTGCTCTGCGTACTGTGCAAAAAAACACTCCACTCCCACCGGACTGGTAAATACCAACCAAACTTCCCGACCGGACGGCTGTTCTTCCAATTCCTGGAAAGAAACACTTTCTGCATCCAACGGTTTCGTCTCTATCATCGGAAGTTCCAATACCTCCGCACCCGCTTCCCGCAACGCTTCAGACAAACGACTTGCCTTGCTTCTTGCGCGGGTTACAAGGATCTGACGACCAGCCAAAGGACGCTTCTCATACCAGGCAAATCGTTCCGAAAGAGCACACACCCTTCCTACTACAATAATTGCCGGCGTACCGATCTCTGCCTTTCTGGCGTCTTCCAGTAGATGCGCTACCGTTGAAACCACTTTGCGCTGTCGGCACTGCGTCCCCCGCTCCAGCACCGCTGCCGGCATCTCTTTATCCATTCCAGCTTTCATCAGGCGTTTCAACACCTGTTCCATGGAAGTCAAGCTCATCAGAAAAACAAGGGTGGCATCCATCCGAACTAACGCTTCGTAGTCAATGCGATCTGATCCATCTTTGCGCGGATGGCCGGTAATCACATGGAAGGAAGAAGTAAAATCACGATGCGTCACCGGAATTCCGGCATAGGCCGGCACCGCGACAGCCGAAGTTACTCCAGGAACCACTTCAAATGGAATCCCCTGCGCTTCCAGGAGTTCCAGCTCTTCCCCGCCTCTTCCAAACACAAAAGGATCTCCGCCTTTCAAACGCACCACGCGCTTCCCCTTCTGCGCCTCTTCCAGTAAGATTTGATTGATTTCCTCCTGAGGAACCGAGTGCCTGCCGGAGCGTTTCCCCACGGACACCTTTTCCGTATCCTCCGGGAGCATACACAATATCTCTTCGCCGACCAAAGCGTCATACGCAATAAAATCTGCTCTCGCCAATAATTCTATTGCCTTTTTCGTCAATAATCCAATATCTCCTGGGCCCGCGCCCACCAACCATACCTTACCTTTTTTCATGTTCCACTACTCCTGTCTCGTATACCGTTTTATGGTGTTTCAAGCATTTCCCCTTGTCACTGCTCTCATTATACCGCATTCCGAAGAGAATTCAAAAGAAAAACAGCCCGAATCCACAGGGAACCATCTTCATTTCTTCACTAAGTTCGCCGCAGACAAGGCTGTCTTCAACATTTTACTTTTGGGAGGCCAAAAAATCTTCCACTTCTTTTTCCATAGGAATCGGCGCAACAGCCCCATATCCCCTGGTAGAAAGCGCCGCCGCCGCATTCGCATATCTTGCCGCTTCCATTGCAGTAGCGCCTTTTAAATATCTCGCGCAGAATGCACCGTCAAAGGTATCTCCTGCACCCGTCTGATCAATGGTATCTACCTTAAATCCAGGAATCACTTCTTTCTTTCCATCTGCAGAAACCAGAACGCCATCTTTGCCAAGCTTCAATATTACAACGGATACACCAACTGAATGATAGTAATCCGCAATCGCCTCTGCACCTGTCATTCCAGTAATAGATTCCGCGTCTTCCAGGCTTGGCATGAAAATATCACACATCGGAACGGTCGCATTGATAATCGCCGCGGCCCGCTCTTTTGACCATAATTTCAGTCGGATATTCGGGTCATATGTCACAGTCACATTGTTCTTCCGCGCAATCTTCACCGCCTCAAACACTGCATCACAAGCAGAATTGCTAATTGCCTGGCTGATCCCAGAAATATGTAACAATTTTGCATTTGCAATCAGCTCTTCCGGAACATCCTCCGGCGCCATCTTGCTTGCTGCAGATCCCGCGCGGAAATAGGTGAATTCATGTCCTTTTTCTGTATAGGTGATGAAATACAGCCCTGTATGCGCCGTTGTCAGACGGTTTACATAAGACGTATCCACACCTTCGCTTTCCCACAGCTTCATGAAAGAATCGCCGAATGCATCCTGACCGACCTGTGTAAAATAAGCTGTTTGCGCGCCCTGTCTCGCCGCTGCCATCAGAAAGTTGGAAGTATCTCCACCGAATCCTTCTTTATAAACACCTTTATCCGTATTACTCAATTCCATTAAAGGTTCGCCAATTGATACAATATCCATTTTTTTCTCCTTCTTCATTTTCAAGACCAAAGCAGGCACCCCGCTTCCATCTTCTCGCTTCCTCAATCTTGGGAGTTCACTTTGATAGAAAAAGCCCTCGCCTGCCGCCTGTGTCCGCGACATAGAAGCGAGGACTTCTTTTCAAACATTATACTCTGTTAAATTTATCCAGTCCAGCCTTGATAGAGCCCTGCTCAATGATCAATTTTGCTTCCAAAAGCTCTGTAGCCTCAATATCCTCACATACTTTCAATACTTCTTCGATATGATCCTTCGGAATCGCTACGACGCCAGAACAATCCGCAACAATCAAATCTCCAGGAGAAACTACGATACCGCCGCATACTACCGGAACATTGTTTGCATATGTTTTATATTTACCCAATGTTGTATTTGCAGAAATACTTCTTGAAAAGATTTCAAATTTCTTTCCTGCATACAACCCATCCGCTTCCTGGCCTTTTCTGATCTCCTCGACATCACGAAGACCGCCATCCAGAATTGCGCCGGCAAACTCATTTGCCACAGCTCCAGCCGTCATAATTCCTCCCCAGAGCGCAACATCCTTATCGCTGTTCGCCATGCTGATCACCATAACGCTTCCTGCTTCCTCACATGCATCCATCGCCTCAAATGCATGAGTCGGTCCACAGTTCTCTCCATTTGCGGGACCTTCCTGAACTGTTACAGCAGGTCCGACGATCTTCTGATCTGCAATTCTTGGAACCAATTCATGATCCATAAAACGACGGCAACCACATACCTTTTCACATGCATCAGATACAGATGCGCTAGCAATTACTTTAAATCTCTCGATGATATCTTTACTTACCATTTCCTATTTCCCTCCAAATTATTATTTCAAATAGAGAACGCCTCGCCGGCGCATTCCTCTTATTGTCCCATTGCTCCTCCTGGGCAGATTCCAGTCTCTACTTTCTCATTTACCGTCTTGTTCTTCAGAACACCAATCTGCGGAATGATTGCTTCCATAGTCTGACCTGCAACGATTGTCTCAGGAGCGCCGATATCGCCAAGTGCAACTACATCACCAGGATTCAGAGTCATGTGATGTGTCAGGTTTGCAAGAATTGTCTGCATGGTCCAGTAGGTATTCACACCTGTATTACCTTCCTGTTTCCACTCGCCATCAACCTTGAATTTCAATTCTACTTTGTTCGGATCTTCGATCTGGTCAGCCGGAATAATGTACGGTCCAAACGGAGCGAATTTGTCAAACATTTTGTTCTTTGGATACAGCACGCCACGGCATGTTACGTCGTTGGAAATCGTCCATCCTGCAACATGATCCATAATATTTTCTTCTGTACAATATTTTGCGGTAGATCCGATAACCGCTGTCAGCTCACAACCATATGTAACCTTGTCATAAGGCTTTCCATCAATGTTTGGAATCACAACATCCTCGCCTGGTTTACAGAAAGATGTAGACGGTTTCAGGAAAATATGCGGGCACTCTGGATCCGGAAGTTTACCAACTTTTACATGAGTAGCAAAGGTACGTCCAATCCAGATAGATTTTCCCGGATTAATCGGATTCAGAATCATCTCTTCTTTCAGATCATACAGCAATTCGCTGTCAGACGGAATCCATTCTACAAGAGCTCTTGCAGCGTCAGCGCCAGCCTGACCTAATTTCATCATTTCTGTCATACAAGAAGGAAGGTTCTTAAGCGCCGGTTTTTTCTCAGCAGCATATGCAGCATATCCTTCTGCAAGCTTTACAACTTTATCTTCTCCTACAAGTACGCCAGCCTCAGCTTTTCCAGCCTCAAAGGCAAAAGTTCCCAATTTGATCTCTGTCATTCTTCTTTTCTCCTTTTTCTTTTTTGAAATGATTTCTATTTAATTTAAAAATGAATTAGCACTTCGCTCCACCTGTCATATGTAATTTGGCTGCCAGAATCTCCTCTTTACGGCTCAGAATGTCGTCGCTCAACAACTGTGCCTCAACATTTTCAAATCCAATCCGTTCAATTGTCTGTGCAAAACGTTCTCCTGTCTGCCCCTGTTCTCTGAACAGAAGAATTGCTTTCTCCAGAACAGCCAGTACCTCTTCTTCTGTCTCAAACACTTTACTAAGCGGCATACCGTGCGTTACCCATTTGCCCCAACGTCCACCAATGTAAATTTTATAACCGCCTTTTACCTTAGGTGTTATAGCCTCGAACGGACAGACTGCTTTCTTACCATCATTAGATCTCACGACACAACGTCCGCAGTTGTTACATTTGGATTCGTCAAACTGGATAATACCATCCTCATCTCTTGTGATGCTTCCCATCGGACAAGAATTCTGAACCGCACATTCTTTACATCCGTTACATTCTTCCTCATCCACCTCTACTACCGTCTGACCGATAATGGAAAAGTCGTTCAAGTCCGGTTTTACACAGTTATTCGGACATCCGCCCACTGCAATTTTAAACTTGTGCGGCAATAATACATCATGCCATCCAAGATAAAATGTCTCATGGATTTTCTCAGAAAGAGCAAACGTATCAATCTGACCATACTGACAGATCGTACCTTTACAGGATACTACCGGTCTTACCTTGGAACCTGTACCTCCTGTAATCAAACCTGCTTTCGCAATGGCTTTCTGAAAATCTTCTGCCTTGTCATATGGAATTCCCTGCACTTCAAACGTCAAACGTGATGTCAGTCCAATGATTCCATTTCCGAATTCTTTTGCTGCTTCCTGGAGAACCTGCATTTGTTCAGCAGTCACTCTCCCGTTTACGGTAAGCACACGTGCAGAAAAGTTGTCAGTTCCTTTATTATTCAGGAATCCCATACCTTTCAGACGCTTTTCCTCGTCTGGTTTAACTGTTAATGGCGCCATATTTCTTCCTCCTTTTGTCTTGTGGCCTACAGATCAGTACCGTTAAATGTTGTTCCTGACTCCAGAACTTTTGTGTTCTTATAGCCATAGTATCTTAACTTATTTTGCAATAAGTAAGCTCGTTTTCCTTTGGTACATACCAGCATCAACTTATCTTCCGTACCAAATTCGGGCAATACCCCTTTTACGTCAGCCGGATTTACAAACGGCGCTCCCAAAATTGCCGGGGACATGGACGCATCAATTACTTTGTACTCTCCATATTCACCGGATACAAATTCTTCCGGAGTCACACTGTCCAGCGTACCGTCCAACTTATTCTCTAACACTTGAATCGCCAGAACAAACGGATGAATCGCGGTAGAGAACGGCGGTGCATATGCCATATCCATATTATCCAGCGCATCCAGATCTCCATGCAGTGTCAATGCTGTAACACCGATATCGACAATCTTGTCGACAGCTCCAGATCCAAGGGCTTCCACCCCAAGAAACTTTCTTGTGTTCTTGTCTGCAACCACTTTTATGATGAAATTCCCTGCACCGGGATAATAATGGGCTTTATCGTCAGCGACAATCGTAACACTGATCGGATCAAATCCGGCAGCCTTGGCAGATTCCTCTGTAAATCCGGTTTTGCCGGCATTCAACTCCGGCAAATGACAAACCGCCGTTCCAAGAACGCCCGGATATGTAACCGGTTTACCTGCCAAATTTTTAGCACAAACACGCCCAACCATGTTTGCTGTCGATCCCATCGGGGACCATTGCGGCTGATTTGTGTACCGGTTCCATACCGTCACGCAATCGCCAACAGCATATATATCTTCTACATTGGTCTGCATATGTTCATTTACTTTTACCGTTTTATTTTCGCAAAGCGCAATCCCGCTACCTTCCAAAAACGCGGTATTCGCACGGATACCAATCGACAGAACCACTAAATCTGCTTTCAGCGCACGCTTATCGGTCTGCACCTTTTCCACTTTATCTGTCCCCAGAATTGCTTCCATCTTACGCCCCGTCTGGACTTTGATTCCCTGCGTTGCCAGATGATCTTCTATGTACGTTGCAAAATCCTTGGAGAATCCAGGCATCACCTGATCCGCCATATCAATTACCGTAACGCGCAAATCCATTTTTCGCAGGTTTTCAGCAACTTCCAAGCCGATAAATCCGCCTCCCACGACGACTGCACGCTCCGCTCCATTATCCTTAATGTAATCCTTTGCACCAAACGCATCCTGCGGCGTTCTCATGCAGAAAACCCCCGGAAGATCAATCCCGTCAATCGGTGGCTTGATCGGTGATGCACCGGTCGCAATTACAAGCTTATCGTAAGAATATACTGCTTTTTCACCTGTCACAACATTCACGACATCTACCGTCTTATCCGACGGATTCACTTTCGTCGCTTCTGTCTCCGTAACCACTTCTACCCCAGTAAGTGTAGAAAATTTCTGCGGTGTATTCACAATCAACGCCTCTTTTTCGCGAATCACCTCGCCCAGATAATAAGGCAGCCCACATCCGGCATAAGAAATATCCCGATCTTTTGTAAGAATCGTCACTTCTGCATCCGGCATTTCTCTTTTTAACTTTGCTGCAGTCTTGGTTCCCGCAGCAACGCCGCCGACAATCAATACTTTCATCGTTCGATTCACTCCTTTTCCATAACAACCATATCTACAAGTGTCTTCTCAAATGAATAGCAAATCCGCCAAATTCACCCTCAAAATATGCCGCGATAATCCCTGCATCATCCCTCGGCATATTTTCCTCATCAAATGTATAGCCAATGGATTTGAAATATGCCATTGCGCGGTCAATATTTCTCACACTCAGCGCGATATGTCCGCAGGTTCCCTTGCCAGGCGTTTTATTGATCTCCACCATATCCCCCGCAAAGAAAGAAGCACCATCACTCACCGGAAGTCCCAGGAGATCGCCGTACGCATGTGCAATTCCTTCCGCCTCCTGCGCATCCTTTGCATTGATCCCAAGATGTAGCAAGAAGATATCATGAATATTGCGCACTGCTTCCTTTGTCAACCTTGTAATCTCATCAAACTGATGCTCGCGGATCATCTTGGACGGACAGATCCAGCTCCCGCCGCAAGCCAGCACATTCGGTAACTCCATGTATTCGCCAATATTTTTCGCGCTGATCCCGCCGGTCGGAACAAACTTTAATTCCGCATAAGGGCCTTTCAGCGCCTTCAGCATCTTCACACCCCCGATGTTCTCACTCGGGAAGAATTTCAACACATTCAACCCAAACTTTTGCGCCTGTGCAATCTCGCTCGGCGAAGTCACTCCCGGAAGTATTGGAACCTGATGCTCCACAGCCCATCCCACAACTTCCTCGTCAAACCCAGGAGACACCAGGAACTTAGCCCCTGCCTCAACGGCCTTCTTGGCCATCTCGACTGACAGCACTGTACCTGCGCCTGTCAGGATATCCAGCTCACTCTCACTCAGCTTTCGAATCGCATCAACACCAGCATCCGTACGGAGCGTAACTTCAATCACTTTCACGCCAGCATCCAGAAACGCTTTCCCAAGAGCGATTGCATCATTGCTGTTGTCAATTGCGACAACCGGTATGATGGCGCTGCTGTACATATTATCTAAAACCATCTTGTTTTGCATCTTTTCATTCCCCTTCAAACACTTTATGGCGGTTTGTTTACCGTTTTATATCCTTCTAAATTCTAGATTTATACAGGATATTTGTAGAATAAATCTCTATTATATAAACCGTTTTCTAAATTCAGACAACGAATCAAGCCTTTTTCCGTAAAGTAGACTCATTCGGTTGGAAATTCGTATCTACACGAATCGTTTTGACAATCCCCCCCGGTCTCTCGATCTTCTCAAGAATCCGAAGTGCACATTTCCTTCCAATCTCATAGCCATGAATCGTCACACAGGTTACCGTTGGACGCAACATCTCCATCCACGTAGTACTCTCTTCCCACGTCCATGCATTTGTTCCGCAAAGTCCTAATTCATTGGGCATACGATAGCCTACATTTTTAATTGCCCGATACGCCAACATTGTCATCACAGTATTCGCGCCGATAATCGCCGGAACCTCATCATCTTTCACGGTATTCATAAACGCCTTCAATTCCCTGACCGTACTCTCCACATCGCTAGACTTAATGTGATAAATGTCGTCCTGAGCATTATAGTCGAACTCTCTCTCCACTGCCTTCAAAAACATATGATGACGGATATTTTTCGCCGAACTGTGTACTCTGTCCTGCGTAAACAACGCCAGTCTGGTATATCCTTGTTCTTTCAAATGCTTCACCAGCACGGAAATCATCTCTTCATTGTCTTCCTCCACAATGTCCATATTATAATTACGAAGCCTTCTGTCACACAATACAATCGGAATCCCCTGCGTCATATACCCATATAGAAAATCATTCTCCGGGGCCGTCGTATTCACAATCAAGCCGTCGACACCTTTACTGACCAACGATTCAATCGCGCGTTGCTCACGCCTCGGTTCCTCATGGCAGTTAATAAAAAG
This sequence comes from Hespellia sp., assembly GCA_022790755.1. Lineage (GTDB taxonomy): Bacteria > Bacillota > Clostridia > Lachnospirales > Lachnospiraceae > Mediterraneibacter_A. The sequence goes on from JAAVXR010000082.1 coordinate 27,134, forward strand.
CGGTACATACCCGTTCTGCTCCAGAATCTCACCCGTTCCAGCTACTACAGAAGCCGAAAACGGAGAAGAGATGTCTGAAATCACAACCCCAACGGTATAGGTCTTTTTCGTCTTCAAACTTCTCGCCAGATCACTTGGATGGTAATCCAGAAGTTCAATCACGCTTTTGATCCGACTCGCGGTCTCTGCGCTCATCATATTCGTCTGACCATTAATATAACGCGAAACTGTTGTCTTAGAATATCCAACTGCATCTGCGATATCCTGAATCGTCACTTTCTTCTTCATAGCCATAGCTCTCCTTTACTGACACTGATGGTCTATGGAAATTTTAGCACATTACCATCTGAAACTCAAGATACCCCGACATTCTTCTGGCCTCGTAATTCACTAACTGCTTTCCAAATCAGCTTCAAAATACCGGCGGTGTAGTTTCTCCAAATGTAATATGATCACTATCATTTAAGAGTGCCGGCTCTTCCAATGCATCAATGAGTTTCATGTCTTCCTCGCTGATTGTAAAGTCCAGATTCAAATTCTCCAGAATTCTCTCTTTATGTACACTCTTAAAGATCGGAATTACATTTCTCTGCTGTGCGTATTTCATACAAAGCTGTGAGACAGATACGCCAAGATTATCCGCGATTTCTTTCACCTGCGGGAAATCAAATATTCTGCCGTTCGCCAGCGGGCTATATCCTGTCACAAGAATCTGATTCTTCTCACAATATTCGATGTCCTCTTTCAATGCGACGCCACATCCCGGGTGGAACTCTAGCTGATTCACCATAGGTTTTACCTCTGCCGTCTGCATCAGTTCTTCAATGTGATGTACCTTAAAATTAGAAATGCCGATCGCCTTACACTTTCCATCATGATAGAGCTTCTCCATTGCTCTCCATGTCTGTGCATTCTTCTCAATATATTCATCATGGAAAATCGCCGGTCTTGGCCAGTGAATTAGGTACAAATCCACATAATCCAATCCCAAATCATCTATTGATTGCTGAAAAGCTTCCAATGTCTCGTCGTATCCTCTTACGGTATTCCAGAGTTTCGATGTAACAAAAATATCTTCCCTCTTCCAACCAGTTGCTTTCAATCCGGCTGCAATCCCCTGGCCAACATAGACCTGATTGCCATACCGGGTCGCACTGTCAATATGATTACATCCACACATCATTGCATCTTCGATAGCCTGAATGGTGATCTCTGCTCTTGGAGCTTTCCATGTGCCATATCCGATTGCAGGAATGGTGGTTCCATTGTACAATTCCACGCGATCCAGCTTCATAATGAATTCCCTCTTTTCTTTTCCTATTTTTGTTTTGTTTCGTCATCTTTGTTAACCGGTTTCTAACTGTCTACATCATAACAAACTCAAAGTTGTTATTCAAGAGATTTTTATAATTTTTACGATTTTTGTCTATTTTTTATAATTTTCCGCTTACATTTTGTGCTATATCACCATAAGGATAATTTGTTATTTTGTTAACCGGTAAACTTTCCAATTTTCTATTGACTTTTGGAAGAGGAAATGCAAGAATAAAGGCAAACACAGCTTATTTTAATATCTAGAGAACTAGCCAGAAAAACCTTATAAATCTTAATAAATAAAGGAGATTTTTCAATGAAAGCCTTTTCCATATATGAGAGTTTTTCCACAATTGCTCCCATATTAATTACTATCGGTATCGGTTACATACTCGGCCAATTCCATATGCTCAGTAACCGATTTGTCACCGAAGCAAACCGCCTGAATTATGTAATTGGTTTCCCCCTTCTGTTGTTCAACAGCACCGTCACCGCGGATATCCGCACCCTATTTGATCTCCGTCTGGTTATTTATTCGATATCCAGCATATTCATTATGGCCATCATCGGCTATTTTCTATATGGAAAATTTGTCAGTCCTGACAAGCAGGGTGCTCTTACCACCACTACTTTTCGTTCTGATATTCTGCTTTTTGCCGTCTATATTTCAGGAAAGCTTTTCGGTGATAAAGGTGTTGCGCTGGCTGCCATGCTAACTGCTTTTATCTCACCCACCGTTACTACTCTTTCTATTTTCATTTTAAGCCATCTGGACCAAACGCATACGAAAAAACTGAATCTGTCCCAGGTTTTGAAAGATGTAGCTAAAAATCCCTTTATCATCGCTGTAATTATTGGAATTTTCTATAACTGGAGCGCACTTCCTTATCCATCCATGATACAGGAACCGCTCGCTGATATCGGGGCTATTTCCATTCCGCTTTCTCTGATTGCTATTGGTGTGCAGCTTGATTTCAAAAACATCGTAGCTGATCGAAAAATCGTTACTCTTGGCGTAATCGCCCGATTGGTTATTGTCCCGATCATCTTCCTGGCAGGAGCTATCGTCCTGGGCTTCACTGGAATGAGTCTGGCTTGTCTCTTTGCACAATATGCCGCACCAGCCACATCGTCTTGTTTCACGTTTGCCGAACAAATGAACAGCGATGCACAGCTTGCCGGAAATATTGTTGTCTTCTCGACGGTATTTTCTATATTGACGATATTTATTGGGTTGGTGATTTTGACGAGTATGGGGGTGTTGTGAGAAGTGGGTGGCTGGAAGCGATCTAAATGAAGCGCTTTGTACTCCATTGCGCGGAACATTGCGATGAGCCTCTGAGAGCGAAAATCGTGTCAGCTTAGGCTTCCACGATTTTTGAGTCTCATCTCCATCGCGCAAAAGTCGCCCAAATCGCTTCATTTAGATCGCTTCCAGACAGTACTTCTTTGGATAGTCGGCATAAACCCTACAATTTTATTTCACAAGGAGGTTTCATATGAAAGAAACACAGGTACAAGCGTTACACGAGAGAATGATTAAGATTACTGAGCAGAGTCTGGAATCTTCGGCACCGGTTTATGGGATGGTGATCCACGAGGCTTCTGACCTGAATCCGGCCAGCCGGGTTTCTTATCTGGGAAAGAATGCAGATTTTCAGCCATTGAAGGTGGACCTGAAAAATCACTCTGTCGATTATGGTTCCTGGAAGGACTGGTTCTGGTTAAAAGAAAATGTTCCGGCAATGTGCGACTGGGAGGGAAATATTGACTATTATCTGGACCCGGATGATTACACGAAAAAGGCTGGTTCCAACGAAGCTTCCGATGTGTCAAACATGAATTATGAGGGAAATGCGATGGCCGTTGCCACAAAGATTTTCTCCTGCTCTTATTGTCTGAATCATGATCGTTATGTATATTTCTGCCAGGAACAGATTTCAGAGGATTTTCAGCCGACTGGCTTTGACGTGCGCGGAATCGTCCGGGACTACATGCTAATTCCTATGTTCTATGGTTCCAAAGATGAGCAAGGGAGAATTCGCAGTCTGGCCGGACAATGGAGCGCCGGAACCATCACCGGACATTACACGCAGAATCGCGACGGTATTGACATGGACACGCAGGCACAATATCTTGCGATTCAGCGCGCATCGGTAAGCAGCCTATTTTTCGGTGGCGCCCTAGTTAACGTGCTGACTGACCTTGCCGTTTTACTTGCAAAGACAACGGATACACAGATCGCTTATGGAACTGGCATGTCTAATTGCTATACGTCCGACAGCGATCATGAGGGTCACTGGGGAACAGCGCCTAACCCAATCCTGAACGCACAATTTTATGGCGGAACCGATGAAAACACATTCTCCAATATTTTCCATTCATCCGCCCTTGGTAGTAATATGCTCTGGCAAAGAGATCCCTACACTCTGTTGGTCTACGGCCGCTTAAAGGTTTCACCGGATTACACGTTTGATCTGACTGGAGAGAGTTATATCGACACCGGATGCAATTTAGAACAAGGAAATTATTTTGCAACACTTCAGACAGTTCCTGGCTTTGGTTTCATTCCTTGTCCGGATGTCGTCGGAAGTGACTCCACCGGATACTGTGATCATATGTACGCCAACCCGGAAGTCATCTCCATCGCTTCTCGTTTTGGCTGCTGCAGAAGCGGCGCCCGCGCTGGTCTGTTCGCACGCTCTATGAATCACTCCGGATTCAACCGTAACGGAATTCTGGAAAATGGACAGCCCTTAAAAGACGCTGTGGAATTGGATGAGTCCTTCTCCTGGTGGTGGAATTTTGGCTGTTCTTTGATGGTTCCTCAGCCGATTGTGACAAAGTAGGCCCTAAACTTATGTCGCCTATTCGGCGGCGGACTTTTATAGTAGTAAGTAGTTAAAATTAAACTATGTTAAGCAAAAACCGGTAACAGACACAAGCGACATCGAGTCAACTTCTTTTATGTCTGTTACCGGTTCTTCATATAGTATTTCAAAATGATGTTAGATGGTATTCTAGTTTATGAAAGTATTATTTTTTTAGCTGCAATCCATCTTTGAAAGCTTCTCCAACCCTTTCCGTCACTTTATAATAACCATGTGTATATGGATCAAAGGCAATTGCATTTACCAAAGATATATCAATTTTACCGTCAACCATAACACTTTCATCTGCGGTTACGTTCACTACCTTACCGATCACTCCGCATCCATATTCTCCCTTCTGATATTCAACAAATTCACATTCCAAACACAGTGGAAATTCATTGATAATTGGTGCATCTACAATCTCAGATCTGTTTGCAGTGAGACCACTGTTTTCAAATTTATTTGAAACTTTATTTCCCGACTCAACACCAAAATAATCCGCTTCCACTACATGATTGGCGTCAGCAATACTTACAGTAAAAGCTCCTCTGGCTTTGATATTCTTAACTGTTTTGTGTGTCTCAGTTAAATTAAGAGCTACATTACCTCTTTCTTGCATCGTGCCCCAAGCGGCATTCATAACGTTGATACTGCCATCTTCGTTGTAGGTTGCCACCATCAAAACCGGCATTGGGAAAATACCTTCTGTTATATCAAGTTTTTTTCTCATTTTGATTACCTCTTTTCTTATATCAGATCGACATAGCTTCTATTCGTACCTATAATTATAATAAATGGCACCCAAAATACAAGTCTACTTTAGAGAAAAGTATTAAAATGAATACCCCTTTTTCGTAAAACAATGCAAAACAAATCATTATGTAATGTTGAAAACGTTTTCGCTATATAACAAAATTTAAGTATCGAAAAAGGGGGAAAATAATATGGCTACAACTAATATAAATGTTCGTGTTGATACTGAATTAAAACAATCTGCCGAGACTTTATTTCTTGTTCTTGGCTTGACTATGTCATCTGCAATAACGATGTTCTTAAAGAGTGCTGTCAGCCATGATGGAATTCCTTTTGAAGTAAAAAGGATTCCGAATGTCGAGACCAGAGCAGCACTTATCGAGTATGAGGAGATGAAGAAGAATCCTGGTAACTACAAGGTTTACGGTGACAAGGAAGTAATTTCAGATTAGGCGTATAGTGATTATTATCAAGCTTGGGAGCCACCATTCTTAAGCTTGAGAGCCATTGGAATCTACTGTATTATCAAACTTGAGAGCCACCACTATATATAGTGGTTACGATAGAAAATATTGATATGGAATATTGGCCTCTTTTAAACTGTATTTCATGAAGGATTATATCTTTCAAATACATTTTAAGGAGGTTTTCTTTATGTTTAAGAAAACAAGAGTAAGGCAGATCATAGAATTGCTTCAAAAGAATCTGAGTGACCGGGAGATTTCCAATGTTCTTGGTGTCTCCAGAAATTCCGTTGCACGGATCAGACAGGTTTCTGATGGTTAC
>JAAVXR010000083.1 GCA_022790755.1 Hespellia sp.
AATGATAATGGAATTCACCAGTTTCTTTCCCACAAATTCTCTGTTCATGAATACGGCAACTGCCAGACCAAAAATGGTACTGATCGCCGTTACAATGAATGTAAATCCTAATGTTACAATAACAGAATGATAAAATTCACTGTCCGCAAACACTGAAATATAGTTCTCAAATCCGACAAACTCCGAAGCCATTTTCGGATTGACCGGCACATCCTGAAAACTGATTACAATGTTATATAACATTGGATATCCAATCAAAAGCACTAGCAAAATCAGGCTGGGCGCCAGAAGTGCATACGCAAACTTTGTATCACTTCCTCCAAGCTTTCTGTTCTTAGGCTTCATTCCTTTCCCCCTTCTTCATCTATGTTGAAAACGTAATCATCGCTGCTAAATGTCATGTTAACTTGAAAGGAGCCGGCGCCGCATAATGAAGCACCGGCCTCCTTATTCATCAATACTTTTTATTTCATCAGATCTTCAACTGCTTTTTGAGCCGTTTCCAGTTCTGCATCCACATCTGCATCCTGAACCACCACGTTGTTAATCACCTTGCTGATTGCGCCTGTATTGGTAACGTCACCCATTTCTGTGAAGTTCTTTCCGTCAACAGTACCAAACAACTGAAGATTATCTACTGCGACTGCGATATCATCATTCAGTCCTTCGTATGCTTTCCGTGCTTCCAGATCGGTAAACGCCGGGTCCTCACTTGCCGCTTTGATAACCGGCTGTACTCCGCCAGGAGCCATATTCAGCCATTCAATATTGTGCTCTGTTTCCATCAAGAAATTCACAAATTTTTTCGCCGCTTCTGTCTGTGCGTCATCCATTCCCGCTGCAATACCGAGTACAGTCACACATCCATACGCAACAGATTCTTTCTGACTTGGAAGAACCAGTGCCAGATCTTCTGCAAATCCTGCATCATTTACTGCGCTAAGAATATAGGTAGAATACATCGCCATCGGAGCATTTTTTGCAACAAATGCGTCTTTGACATCTGCAACTTCTGTGGAGCCCGGCATAGAACAAGCTGCGAGCTCTTTGTAGAATTCAACCGCTTCTTTCATTTCCGGTGTATTTACGGTTACATTCTTGTCGCCATCAAACACGTTTGCGCCATTCGAAAGTGCAAACTGTGAGAACACCTGCTCTGTGAAAGCGCTCTCGGATGTCGGCAGTGCAATACCATATTTCTTATTATCAGGATCGTTGAATGCTTTTGCGATTTCCAGCACGTCATCCCAGGTTTCCGGAAGCTCGAATCCTTTTTCTTTAATCATCGGTTCATTTACCCAGATACCTTGTACCCAACTGCAAAGCGGAACACCAACATAACTGCTTCCATCTTCCGTCTTTGTTACTGCCAATGCGCCTTCATAATAATTATCTTCTCCGACACTGTCAACAACTTCTTTGACTGCATCCACATCTGTAAACTGATTTGCAACGCTTGTTTTCGCCTGATCCTGGCTATATTCTATGATTGCTGGAAGCTCGCCACTACCGCCAAGCGTTGTGATCTTGGAATCATAGTCATCCTCATTTACCGGAATGGATTCTACTTCAATTCCTTCGTTTTCCGCCTCAAATGCATCAATGATTGACTGCACTACATCCAGTCTTTCCTGCTCTACCTGCTGATGCATAAACTGAATCTTTACGGTTCCGTCTCCACTGTCGCCCGCGTCAGAACTGCCAGAATTGCCGCCTGAACCACCACATCCTGCTACGAGTGTTACTGCCATTGCCGATACCAACAATGCGCTTAACCATTTTTTCTTCATAATACTGTTCTCCTTTTCTTTTTTATTTGTGTCAAAGAGATCACTCTTTGTAACAACCGAATCCATTTACTCCACCTTAATCCAGGCAGCTTCATAGGGGTGCAAAACAATCGTTCCTTCTATCACTGCATTCGTCACTTCTTTCGCACCATACAACATTTCTTCTTTATCATAGTTCTGCAGCGTCGCCAACAGATTTTTTCCTCTCACACCTGGCAATTCCAAGGACACTTTTTCATCAGATACATTCACTAATGCCAGAATTCTCTCCCCCGTTTTCTGACAAGTTCTTTGCAATGCCAGAACTCTCACATCCAGATTTTTCACTTCCTGTGACGCTTGCGGTGCGAATGCAGCTTCCTGGCCTCTTAGCTGCAGCCTTCGAATCAACTCCCAGAAAATTCGGCTTCGGTTGGTATCTCCATCCAACTGTTTCCGGACAAATTCATAATCCAACTTCTCCCGATTGATTCTGCGCCAGATTCCGGATACATTCATTCCATAATAGTCATTGCGGGAACCCAACAGACTGTGAATATAAATTCCCGGAACCCCCTGCATGGAAAGCAAAATCGTCTGTGCTGCAAGAAATCTTCCGATTCGAATCTCATCTGAATCCTCCGGCCCAGCCAAGGCATCCTGATAGTTGATATTCAATTCATAAGGACTCTTTGTTCCATCCCCATTATCTTTATAGGAAACTTGTCCACCGTGCCTCAGCGTCGATTCCATCAGAAAGTTCTGCTGCTCTTCATTCAGAATTCCCTCCGTCGGCCGAACTCCAATCCCATCATGAGAACTTAGAAAGTTAAAGAATGTCACATCGTTACCCGGCAACTCCAATCCGGACATCCATTTGCTCAAAATAGACGCATCCCCTGTCAACAAGGTATACATCGTTAGCGGTGGGAGTGGAAACTGATACACCAGGTCTGCCTCATCGGTTCCATCTCCAAAGTAACGAATATTATCCTCATGAGGCACATTCGTCTCTGTAATGATTTTAGTACCGGGTGCATATTCACACAGTACATCTTTCATTAGCTTAATGATCTCATGCGTGCACGGATGATGAATACAGGTTGTCCCCACTTCTTTCCACATAAACCCAATTGCATCCAATCGGATAAAACGCGCGCCGGACCTCTCATAAAACACCAGCAAATCCACAATCTCGGCGAGCACTTCCGGGCATTCATAATTCAGATCAATTTGATCTCTGCTGAAAGTCGTCCATACATGTTTTTGCCCTTCTGCCGTCTCGAATTCAGACAAAAGCGGCAATGCTCTTGGTCGCGTCACTTTGCTGTAATCCAAATCTGGGTCGCTGGTAATAAAATAATGTTTATAAGGTTCCTCACATTCGAGATATTTTTGGAACCAGTTACTTTCCTGAGAAATATGATTTACCACAGCGTCAAACATCAAACTGTAATTTTCTGCCAACAATCCAATTTCTTTCCAACTTCCAAGTTTTGAATCAATCGCCTTATAATCAATGACTGAAAATCCATCATCCGAACTATAAGGATACATGGGAAGTAAATGCACATTAGGAATCGCATCTTTGACGTACGTCTTTAAAAATCTAGATAGCGTTTCCAGCGCCGGTTCACCATCTTGCACGATCGTATCGCCATAAGTAATCAACATCGCATCTGCTTGCGTCAAATCCTGACTGCCACGATCTTCTTTCGCCGCACCAAATTCTTCACGCGAATATTTTTGAAGCCGCTGACTAAGCTTTTGCCATGCCTCTTCCGCTTTTGTTTCAGTTTTATAAACAAATTGAAGCCTTTTCTTTATTCTCTCTTCAAAACCCATGCTTTTGCCCCTTGAAATGATTTTCTCAAAATAACCTGTTACTCTAACGACTTCTTTCGACACATTTTGACAACGTTGTCAAAAAATGTCGAAAAATAGACAACGTTGTCAGAGACGCGCAATCACAATTTTAGTTTTGCGCTCTCCTCACATTCATGTAGACTGACGTTCAATAATCTTACTCGAAAGCATTAGATGCTTTCTTCCACCGGGTGCTCTTCCATTCTCAATCTCATCTACCACAAAGTCCAAACAACTTTTTGCCAACTGCTCGAAATCCTGTTCCACCGTCGAAATCGGTGGATAATAATAACTGCCCAACATGATATTGTCAATACCCAAAACTGCAATATCTTCCGGAATCTGCAAACCACTCTCATAAATACCGCGATAAACTCCCAAAGCACGTTCATCTCCGGAAACAAAAAATGCTTGAATATCATACTTTTCCAATACTTCTACCGACTTCCTGTAAGCCTTTTCCACAGTATCCACGCCCGTGAAAATATACGTCTCGGCCCCCATATTATCCATTGCCTGCTGAAATCCCTCCAAACGCAATTGGGTAGATAGGAATCGCTCTTCACCAACAAAAAATGCGATCTTGTGATACCCTTTTTCGACTAAAAACTTTCCTCCATTATAGCCCACATCGAAATTATCAAGACTCACCGATGGAATATCACGATTGCGGGACTCCCCGAATACCACGTACGGAATTCTGTTTTTTTCAAAATATTCCACCCGAGGATCGTTATCCACAGTTTCCAACAAAATCGCACCGTCTGCGATTCCGCTTGTTATCAGGTAAAAACCGTCTGTCGAATCCTTCTCAAAATGTGTGCTATTGGACGGTGAAAGTACCACTTTCATATCTTTAAACTTTGCATACGCAAATAGATACTTCAACATTATATTATGCCAAACACTCAGATGTTCTTCGTGATGACGATCTGCAAAAACCACCACAATATTCGTTCGATTCCCTTTTAATCCCTTTGCAAGGATATTTACCTGATAGCCCTGATCTTTCATGGCAGCATAAACTTTTTTCTTCGTTTTCTCACTGACATTCGGGCTGTTATTGATCACCCGTGACACTGTCTTCATAGACACACCGCAGGCATTTGCTACATCTACTATGGTCGCCTTCTTCATATTGCCTCACTCTTCATTTTGTCCTACGTTGTCATTATAAGAAATAAGAAAACAAAATGCAATCATTTTAGGTGATTTTACCATTTTTCAGTATATTCTTCCAAATTTTCTCACAACTTATTGTTCACTTTGCCATATGTATTTTACTCTTCTCTCTTGTTTTCATTCTCTTTCTTACTCTTATTCTTCTTCTGATCCTGGTCAGCCTTCATTTCCTCTTCCACGATTCGCAAAAAATCCTGCTCCTGTTCTTTTCTTCTGGGAACCAGATTTCGCACAATATTGCCTTTTCCACGATGTTTCAAATAAAAATAGCCGAACGTGCAAAACACCAGTGCACCGATAAAATTGACGAACAAATCATTCATTGTATCCAACAATCCGATATCTAGATATCCACCAAGATTCAGATCTATCCCGTTTACCGACACCTCCGTGATATTTGTAATCGTATGAGGTACATTATGTCCCTGTGGGTCCAACATCACCGAATGAATCGCGTGGACCACCGTATCTTTCTGCATATCCAGGCCGAAAGTAAGGTCCACCAGGCATTCAAAAAATTCCCAAAGCACTCCAATTGTCATGGAAAAACAAAAACTAACCACAGACACAAAAACTGGCGACAAATGAAATACCTCCTGTTTACTGCGATTCAGCAAATCCACCAGAGAAAAACCGATTGCAGCCGCAAGAAATCCATTTAACGTATGAAGCAGCGTGTCCCAGAAAGGAAACACCATATAGAATTCTTGAATTTCCCCTAATATTTCCGCCGCAAATATAAAAACCAGAATAATAATCTCCAGCGTAGTCGGAATCTCTACTTTCATCGTCACCTGAATCAGACTCGGAACAATCAAAAGCAGTAAAGTCAACGCACATAAAAATACATTCTCGTAATTTCGATTAAAGATCTGCAGTATCATCGTTGCAATAACCAGAAGTCGTAATGATGCGTATACTAGAAAGGAACTCCTATGTTCCCGCAGCTCCATCTGTATTGCAAGTTTCAGCTTTCGAAAATACCGTCGTCTCTTTTTATCGTTTGTCTTCATTCTTTTTACTCTACTCCATTTTTTTCACAAATATCTTTCAGACAACATTTCTCGCAATATGGTTTTGTTCGCGCCGTACAGACGTCCCTTCCATGGTATACCAACCGGTGACAAAAATCGCTCCCGTCCTCCGGAGGAATGATTTTCCAGAGCGCCATTTCTACCTTTTTGGGTTCCTTAATGCCATCGACCAAACCAATTCGATTGACTAGACGAATACAATGTGTATCTGTTACAATCGCAGGCTTTCCAAACACATCTCCCATAATCAAGTTCGCGCTTTTTCGTCCTACTCCAGGCAATTTCAAAAGTGCGTCAAAATCCTCCGGCACTTTTCCCCCGTATTCTTCTTTTAGCTTTTTCATACAAGCGCTGATATCGCGCGCTTTACTTTTACCCAAACCACAGGGGCGGACGATTCTCTCGATGTCCTCCACCTCAGCTTCCGCCAAAGCATCCAAGTCTGGATACTTTGCATACAGATCTTCCACCACCACGTTGACCCTGGCATCCGTACACTGTGCCGCCAACCTTACACTGACCAACAACTTCCACGCCTGATCGTAGTCCAACGTACAGCCGGCATCTGGGTATTCCTTCTCAAGACGCACAATCACTTCCTGCGCCAGTTCTTCTTTTGTCATATATGTAATCCTCCCATTCTGCAAAGTGTTTCTAAATTTTCTAAAAATTTTGTCGAAACTCCTATATTGATCTTACTACAGATTTCAATTCTTGACCAGTGAAAACTACTCGTTGCTAACCCATAGCTTTACAGACGATAAATACAGACGAAAAACCCCATCATCTCCTATGATCCGACAATTGCCGAATCACCAAAAATAATGGGGTTGAACTTCTTACTACTTTCAGGAAATCCGCTCCAGTTCCTCCAAAATAGCCGTTTCACAGGAGCGCATTGCGAGAATCGTTTTTTCAAACAATTCTGTCAGTTCCCATCCAAGCTGCTCTGCACCTTGACGAATGATATCCCGGGAACATCCTGCTGCAAATTTTTTATCTTTGAACTTCTTCTTCAAACTGGAAACTTCCATATCACTGCAGCTTTTCGAAGGCCGCATCTTTGCGGCTGCTCCAATCAGTCCGGTCAACTCATCCGCCGCAAACAAAACTTTCTCCATTTGATGTTTCGGCTCCACATCACTGCAAATCCCGTATCCATGGCTGCAGACCGCATGAATCAGCTCCGCGCTTGCATGTCCTTCCTCCAAAAGCTGCGGCGCCCTCTGGCAATGCTCTTCCGGGTATTTCTCAAAATCAATGTCATGTAAAAGTCCTGCCATCGCCCAAAAATCAGCATCTTCCTCGAATCCCAACTCTTTCGCATACCAGCGCATCACACCTTCCACCGTCAAAGCATGCTGCAAATGAAAAGACTCCTGATTGTATTTCTTCAAAAGCGTGATCGCTTCTTCTCTCGTCATGTTGCTGTCCATTCTAAAATCCTCCCATATTCGCGCCTTTTGCCATATTCAACAGGTCAATATCCGACTGCTGTAACTGAATGTTCGCTGAGCGCTTGGTTCCTTCCGGCGTTGTGACAGTAATCTCAATCACTGTCCCCGGCCTGAGCCCATCCGCCTCCACCGCTTTCATGAAAGGCAGCACTTTTGGATGTGTCTGATGAAATTGCTGCAGCGCCGCTTTGATCTGCAATAGATTCTTTGCATTCATTTTTTACTCCGCCTCTAAGTCTACAAAATTATTCAAAATTATTCCATGTAAATTTTTCCCACGGAATATTCACTTCCGCACCCTCATTGATCAGGGAATCAATATGCATCAACAGTGGGAAATCATCCAAAGAAACAACATTTCTCTCTGCCATCTTCTTTACCGCGCGTGCAGTTCTCGTAGAAATTACGATGGATTCCAGTGTCACACCTTTTAACTCCTCCATCGCCTCATCGAAGCTGAGTCCTCTTCCGAGCAATGTACCGATCTTTCTGGTTCTTCCACCGAATACAGTTACATACAAATCGCCGATTCCATGAATCAGGTTCTCCGGCTTTCCTCCGATAATTTCAAGAAGTGCTTTCATTTCCTTCATACTCTGACCAAACAAAGCCGCTTGAGAATTATAATGCTGTGCGCCGATCTTTCCGTCTCTCTTCTCCGCCAGGCCAACTGCCAGCGTAACTCCAAGCGCGTATGCATTCTTCAATGCAACTGCACACTCTACACCTACCACGTCAGTAGAAAGGCTGATATGGTAATAATCCGTTGCCAACAGAGATTTGATAAATTTCAGCGTCTCAATATCTTTTCCACAATATGCAACATGGCTGTCATCATGATCTGCAAGCTCATAACTGGTACACGGACCGCCGATGGCATTGAGATTCAGATGCTTTCCTTCTGGCTGCCGCTCCGCGAAAATGTACGGATATGGAACCAGTGTTCCATCCTCCCGATCCACCATACCTTTTGTCACAGTAAGCAGCGGAACCTCCTCCGGAAGCACCGGCAGTATCTCATCACAGAACCAATCCAGTCCAAAACTGCTCACACCACCGAGAATCAGATCCGCCCCTTTCAGAGCTTCCTCCAATTCATCAATTTTATAATACTTGATTCCGTTATGTAACGTACGCTTTAAATTGATATGATAGTTGTCCTCTCTCAGTCTGTCAATAATCTCCTCATCCAAAGGAGACCCTACCAGACGTACCTCATGGCCATTTTCAAAAGCCGGAAACGTAATCGCTGAATTCATCTGACCTGCACAAACAAACGTAATTATACTCATTTTCTACCTCCTGCATTTTTGCATATTTTCGGTTACACTTATTTAATAGAATTAAAGCATTTTTTCCCTGGAGTGTCAATGCTGTGAAGGTTTTATTTCTGCGCTTTTGGTGGAGTTTTTATTAATCATTTGTTTTGATTAATTTTTGAATTTTTGAGGTCAGAGAGTTGTGGAGATATGTAATATATAAAAGGGGACGCGGGGCAGGGGCGAAACAGCTTCCGCCCCTGCCCCGCTGAATCTTAGCTACACTTTAAAACGATTCTAACGTTTAAAGAAATGAGATTCCAAGGGAACATTCACATAAATGCAAATATGACTTGTACCCCATGCCAGCAAACAGCGGAACGGATGGAAAGAATCTCTCACGCAGACAATCAGGGGTGTCTAATATGGAGGCGAAATCCACTGCCTACGGACTCTTAGGCGTGAAGCCCCGCTGAACGTCTTAGAGTCCGTCAGCAGTTAGTTCGCCGTAATATTACCCCGTCTGCGTGAGAGATTCTTTCCATCCGTTCCGCGTCCCCCCCCACCTGTCATCCCACAAATTCCTCTTGACCTCACCATTAATCAAACCTATAATATTATTAATAATTCATCATTTGATTAACACCCTTTTCCACTTTTTGGGTAATCAAAATAAATCAAAAGGAGACTTTGTTATGGGAAAAAGAAAGAAAGTAACAACCCGTGATATCGCAGAGGCATTGGGTATCTCCCAGTCCACCGTTTCCATGATTTTAAGTGGCCGACCGAATGTCTCTTTTACAGAGGAAACCATTCTCCAAGTGCAAAACGCAGCTAAAAACATGGGTTATCAAAAATCCAATCCCAAAGGAGACAAAAAGAGAGACCGTTTTTCTGAAAGTATCGCCGTCCTGTGTCCACAACTTTCGGGCGGTTACTATTCCATGATGCTTCATTCCATTATTAAACGCGCGATGCGGTATCATTATACGGTTTTCACCATCACCACATTCCGCAGTGCGCAGACGGAAAAACGCTATCTGGAAATGCTGGAGAACACTCGTCTTGCAGGTATCATTTCCTTGTATCCGGTCTCTGAGGTCGCAATGATGAATCTGCTATCACGTCAGGTTCCTGTGATTTCCGTTGGCGATAAGCCATCAGCCTTTCAATTTGACGCGGTGGAACTCGACAGTTTGAAGCCCGGACATTTGATCGGAAATTATTTGATTTCCCTGGGACATACTCATATTACTTACGTCTCATCACCGATCAATAAGAAGGAAATCGGTCGCGCTCATCGCCTGGAGGGTGTAAAAAATAGTTTCCTGGAACATGGATACCCGGCCGAGCAGATCGACGTTCTCTACCAGTCTCAATCTGCTTTTGAACAATATCCCGCCGAAAATGCAGAATATCAGAATGCTTATGATTTGACGCTTGAGACCTTGAAAAGAGGCACACCGTCCACCACCTTTATCGGCAATAATGATATCGCCGCTTTCGGCATTATGGCCGCGATCTCTGATTTTGGAGCCAGAATCCCACAGGATTATTCCGTATGCGGTTTTGATAATATCGCATTATCTTCCATGCCGCAGATTTCGCTTACCACCGTGGAACATGCATCCGTGCAAAAAGGCGAAGAAGCTGTGGATATGATTTTCAAAAAGAACAGCCAGAACCATCAAAATGGACAACCCAATTATATCATTCGTCTGGAATTTGAGCCTAAATTGATTGTACGTAATTCCACGGGGAAATGTAAAAATTTAATTCCTGAATAAATCAAATAAATAATATGAAAATGACAGGCAATCTCATAGACTCCCTGTCATTTAAAATAATCGGTATTAGATTTTTATTTTTCAATATCAATAACAGCCACCGGACAGCCGTCTCTAGCCTCTGTCGCCGCATCTACATTCTCTTCTGTAACATCCGCATATGCCTCCGCGATTTCCTCGTCATTGAACCGAAATACTTCCGGACAAGCTGCCACACAAGCGCCGCAGGAAATGCATCCGTCGTTTACTTTTGCCTTCATTTTTCTCCTCCTTGACATGATAAAATTCCATGATCTAAAGGATTCCCTGAAAAATGGCAATTTATTCAAGCCTGGACAAACTTTTCCTTTTCTTTATAGGTATCATTTTCAATGCGACATTCTGATATCGGTAAATGCTGAGCAAAATTCCCAGCAATACATAGGTTATTACCATACCACTCCCACCGTAAGTGATAAAGGGACAGTACACCCCAGCAGAAAGGAATCCCAGATTCCCCAGAATATAGAACACCATTTGTATAAAAAATACAGACGTACAACCTGTTCCCATAACCATCCCTAACTGATTTTTCTGCCGCCAAGACACACGCAGCAAGCGCAAAAACAGGTATAATATCGCCCCAATCAGCAAGATCGCCGCCAAAATACCATAATAGGAAATGATATAAGTCAATACATAATCACTTCCCGCCGGAATCACTTTATCCGGGAGAAATACAGACGCACTACTCCCTATCATCCGGCTGTCTGCAAGAAGCTCTCGAACGATGTTCATTTGATATCCTCCTGCATTTGCCGCGCTCCCCGGGTCCAACATGAGCTGCAAGCGCATCTTTTGATAGTCTGCCCCCACAACCATCACCACAGTATATATCAATATCGGAAGTAACAACACAAATCCACCGATCACCGAAAGCGTCAGCTTTTTTGACACCTGAAACCAATCATGAGAGATCGCTGCAGAAAGCATTGCGAGAAATGCAAGCAGTAGTATCATTCCTGTTACAAAGCTATGACACTGCCAGACGACCCACAACGCCGGACACATCCATAGAATTCCCTTTCCGATTGCGAGTTTCCCCTCACCACGATAATGATATAAAATAGCGCCATACAATGGAATAAATAAAAAAGCCATTTTTCGGATATCCAGAGCGATTCCCATAAATAAGTAAATCCATGCATTCGCTCCATTTACGGAAACTGCACAAAACATTAGCCCGAACAGCAAGCCAAAAAACAACAAAATCGTTAGTTCTCTCGCCCAGCGAGCAATCCGCGTATAATCAAAGTAACAAATCCCCAACATCAACACAAAACCCAAAAATAAATAGAAAAGATATGATGTAACACGGGGAATCAAAACTGCATTCGGCAAATTTGTCTGAAGGCTTAATTGCACGACAAATCCAACGAAACTCAATCCAATCACCAAAGCAATCAATCTCCACGCCATCCTTGGCCGATGTACCGCGTCCAGAGCGATTCCAGTTTCCACCGGATCTCCCATCTCCTTTACCGCCGCCAATTCCGCCTCATCACAATCCATACCCGCTCTAATAAAAGCAGCCTTTTGATCTTCCACATGTGCAATCAATTCTTCCCGCACCGCACTATGTGCCTGTTTACAGCGAATCTGTGCTGTTATAATCTGTAAATATTCCTCCACTCTCATAGCGCACCTCCCATGCTCAGCACGCTTGCAACTGCCCGAGAATACAGCTCCCACTCTTCCCGTTTTTGGGACAGAATCTTTTTCCCTTCTCTCGTGATGCTGTAATACTTCCGAACTTTGCCTGTCACCTCCTTCTCATACACTCTCAACAGTCCTTTTGTCTCCATATTGTGTAGCAAAGGGTAGAGAGTTCCCGCCTTCAATTCAAATACATTCTGAGAACGCTGCCTCAATGTTTCAATCATCTCATAGCCATACATATCCTGTTCTGACAGCAACTTTAAAAGCAACATCGCTGTGCTGCCAGACACCAGACTCTTATCAATCATTTTGCATCCCTCCTTATATCGACAATCTATATATTACACTTTCATTATATATAGATTGTCGATATAAGTCAACCCCTTTCCTTATTCTTACTAATTATGTTAAATTTTTGCAATAAAAAAGACAATCAGATTTGACTGCCTTTTTCCTACACAAATATAATATATTTTTGATCATATTTCTATTTTTCTTCTTTCGCCACAATATGCAGAATCCCCCACAAAGCTGCAAACAATAATCCTGCAACCGGCCAGATCACCCAGGTCTCTCCCCATCTATTGGAAGTCAGACTGATCCCAAGATAGATTGCCGTGACAATACACCAATATGCCCCGGCAAATGGAGACGTTTTTTTGTTCATTTTCTTTTTGTCTTGCGTATAATCTCCCACCTGCAACAATTTCTCATAACTCCCATGAATCATACCAGACCAAACAAGAATATATACCCCACAAGCTACAAACATCAATAAAAGCCCGACACAGACAACAGACACAAGATCCTCATCTATCGCCATCGCCAACATCAACGGGATTACCCCCAAAATACACAAGACTACTCCCGCTGCAACACAGAATCGAAATGTAGACTCAAACAATTCTTTTTTCTTTTCCACGATTCCTTCCACTCCAAATTGCAGTGAAAATACCTCTTTTTCCAAATATTCAAATCGCGAAAGCTGCATTCCTGTCAAAATTAGAATCGCCACTCCGATAGCAACCATAATCAGAAGAATCACCATACCGATACCGCCCGCCATATCTTCCGTTATAGAATTTGTTCTGTACTCCGACACGCCGCCAAGCAAAATCAAGCAAACCGGCGAAAGAATGCACAATGCAACTCCGACTGCAATTTTCCACGCACTCTTTCTTGTCAATTCCATAAAATCATTCGCCTCATCCAGTGAGACCATAAGTCCTGTCCCATCACTGACCCCCGGGAACTCTGAAAGCGGCATTTCCTCCATATGATCTTTCAGAAGATAATCTGTACTCACTCCAAAAAGTTCACCCAGCTTCAGCACCCTATCCAAATCAGGAATCGCATTTCCACTCTCCCACTTGGACACAGACTGCCTCGAAATTCCTAATTGTTCCGCCAATTCTTCCTGCGACCATCCATTCTGCTTCCTTAACATCGAAATTTTATCTGCTAAAATCATATTTTTTCCAACCTT
This sequence comes from Hespellia sp., assembly GCA_022790755.1. Lineage (GTDB taxonomy): Bacteria > Bacillota > Clostridia > Lachnospirales > Lachnospiraceae > Mediterraneibacter_A. The sequence continues at coordinate 13,539 of JAAVXR010000083.1, forward strand.
TCCTGAATATGCGCACATTCTGTTATTCTGTTTCCTCGATATCGTATCTGTATCATAACAAAATGAAGTATACACCGCCACCAGGTGTACTTGGAAATTTGTCAACTGGCAGTTGCATCTACAAATTTCTCAATTTTGCAGGTATGTTTTTTTGTTCTCGTATCATAATGAATCCCCACCAACAAAATTTCTCCTTCATAACCAAACTGCCTGGCAAACTGCACATAGCTTCTCTTTTTTATTTGCATAATTGCTCGTTCCGCACCTTTATTCCATTTCAATTCAATCACCAATGCTGGTTTGCTTGAGGTTTTACCTGGCACAAAAAGTAAACCGGAGTATCCTTTTCCGCTTGCCAGTTCTTCAATCCGCAGGTAATGATCCATACAACTCAGATACGCCATAACAACAACTGAACGAAGGGCATGCTCATTATTATAATTGATCGGAGGCGTATTCTCTCCATGTACCTCTTCCAAGATATCGGCAACTGTATCCTCGTCCATATGAAGCGTCGCATCTAAAAGTCGGTCCGAACGCTTCACAGCTCTTACAAGTTCCTGCCTGCTTCCATTTCTTATGGCACGGAGAAATTCCTCCCGAACTTCCTCATTGGGTATAAAAACCTCTTTTTTATCACTGTCATATGCCAGATACCCCAGATGAACAAGAAGTGTAAACACATCATCTCTACTACGCATTGAAGTCATATCATTTTGAAATGTTCCCGTATCAATTTTAAAATGCCGTCCGCCAATCATATCTATTATTGCATCTTTCAATCCATCAAAATTCAGTTCAATATACACTTTCAGCGATTCATACGTTTCTGTCTGTGTCCAATAATTACTGAACTTCTGATTGATCACCGCTTCCATAATAGATTTCGGATTGTAAATGTGTTTGATTTTATCAAAATAATAACCATCATACCACCTGTGTGCTTCTGCGAAATCAAGTCCATATTCCTCACACAAAGCCCTGACCTCCATTTCTGTAAAGCCTGTGAACTCTGCCAGTGGACCAGGATCTAACATTGTAAATTCACAAAAATCCGTCAACGCAGACTGTGTACCATATTTTTTAATCGGCAAAATACCTGTCATATAAGCGCCGCAAATCATTTGTGAAGTTTGATTACTCTTAAACAGGCTTCGAAGCAATTGAATATATGCATGCTGCAACTCTTCATTGGTTTTTGCCTCTCGAAACAACGCATCCCATTCATCAATTATAATAAAAATTTTTTTCCCCGTTTTGCCATTAATCTGTAGAAGCGCTTTACTCAGCGCTCTCACATCTTCTTTAATACAATTTGGAAAAGCTTCCCTCAATTCCTCAATCACATCTTTCTGTATATAGCTTACCGTTTCCTCAATTACTTCTACCGCTGCAATAAATGAAGAAATATCCAAAAACAATACATCACATTGGTTAAAATACTCCTGAAATCCCCCGCTCTCATCATGTGCAATTTTCAGATTTTCAAATAAAGACATTGAATCTGCAGATCTGGAATAATACGCAGAAAGCAACTGTGCAGAGAAGGATTTACCAAAACGTCTTGGTCGACTGAAACAAGTCAACATTCTGTCGCTTTCCATTACGCTGTTCGTATAATCAATCAGCTCCGATTTATCTACATACATCCCTCTTTTCAAAATCGCCTTAAACCCATCAGAAGGCGGATTCAGATAAATTCCCATCCTTCGCACACTCCTCTCCGCAAAAACATTCTTCCATTCGTTCTCTTGATTATACTATACTAGAAATTGGAAAACAAGGATGTGAAATTCTCCTACACGAAACTTCTCCGGCACAAAACTCTATACAAACAGTCTGAAAATCAGTTGATTTCGAAACATCCGTGTGTTAGAATAATGGACGGCAAACAATCCCATATCATTTTCAAAAATAGAGGAGTGATTTCAATGAATATTACAAATGATATTAAATATGTAGGCGTAAATGACCATGATATTGATTTGTTTGAAGGACAATATGTCGTTGAAAACGGCATGGCATATAATTCCTATATCATTCTGGATGAAAAAATTGCCGTATTCGACACCGTCGACGCACGTTTCACCCAAGAATGGCTGAACAACCTCAAAGATGTTCTGGGCACAAGACAACCAGATTACTTGATTGTACAGCATATGGAACCGGATCATTCCGCAAATATCATGAACTTCGTGCAAACATACAAAGATACAACCATTGTTGCCAGCGCAAAAGCATTTGTGATGATGAAGCAATTCTTCGGCACAGACTTTGCAGGACAACAGCTTATCGTAAAAGATGGTGATACCCTTTCCCTTGGCTCCCACACTCTGACTTTCATTGCCGCTGCAATGGTACACTGGCCGGAAGTCATCGTAACTTATGACAGCAAGGATAAGGTTCTGTTCTCTGCAGACGGCTTTGGTAAATTCGGCGCTCTGGATGTGGAGGAAGACTGGGCCTGCGAAGCTCGCCGTTATTATGTCGGAATCGTAGGAAAATATGGTGTCCAGGTACAGAATCTGTTAAAGAAAGCCTCAGCGTTGGATATACAGACCATTTGCCCACTGCACGGACCTGTCTTGACAGAAAACCTAGAATATTACATTGGACTTTACAATACATGGTCTTCTTATTCCGTGGAATCTGAAGGTGTCATGATCGCCTACACTTCCGTTTACGGAAATACAAAGAAAGCCGTGGAAAAGCTTGCGGACGAACTGCGCGCAAAAGGCTGTCCTAAAGTTGTTGTAGCAGATCTGGCCCGCGAAGATATGGCGGAAGCTGTGGAAGACGCATTTCGTTACGGCACACTGGTACTGGCTACCACGACTTACAACTCAGACATCTTCCCCTTCATGCGTGAATTTATCAACCACCTGACAGAACGCAATTACCAAAACAGAACCATCGCCATGATTGAAAATGGCAGTTGGGCTTCCACCGCCGCTAAAGTAATGACTAAAATGCTGGAAGGCTGCAAAAATATCACTTTTGCTGATACTACCGTCCATATCAAATCTGCCCTGAACGAAGAAAGCAGCGCAGAAGTGGTTGCCCTGGCCGAAGAATTATGCAGAAATTTCTAATACAGTATCCTTAGGACCTTTTTACTATTACAAATACCGCAACCGTACTCCAATAAGAGATTCAGTGAAAAAAGCTCCGGCCTTTTCTGCGTGCGGCGGTGAAAATTCGTATAAAAAAGAATCCCGGACAAACGACTGTTGCACGATGGAAATGAGACTCAAAAATCGTGGAAGCCTAAGCTGACATGATTTTCGCTCTCAGAGGCTCATTGAAATGCCCCGTGCAATGGAGTTCGTCCGGGATTCTTTTTTATACAAATTCTGCCGCACGCAGAAAAGGCCAGAGCTTTTTTCGCCGAATCTTCCCCTACTCTTCAATCTCAAACACACATCTGTCATACGCATTGATAATCTGCGTGTCCTGATATTGGTCATACCGCTTATACTGCCGACCATAAGACATATGCACATGTCCATGGATGAAAAATTTCGGTCGATATTTTTCCATCAGTGCCACAAATGCCTGAAATCCCTGATGCGGCAGATCCTTTCCATCATTGAGATGATAGGCCGGCGAATGTGTCACTAAAATATCAAACCCCTTTCTTTTTCTGAGCTGATACCAGAGACGCTTTACTCTTCTTCTCATCTCCTGCTGCGTATACTGGTGTAATCCATTTTTATAGCGCATGGAACCGCCCAATCCCAGAATGCGCACTCCCCGATATACGTAAATTTGATCCTCAATACACGTACAACCCTCCGGAGGCATTCTTTCATACCTGTCATCATGATTCCCATGAACATACAACACAGGCACTGTAGTCATAGTTACCAGAAAGGAGAGATATCGTGGATCTAGATCCCCACACGAAATAATTAAATCAATTCCTTCCAACTTGCTTTTCTCATAATGATCCCACAGATACGTGGACTCTTCATCTGCAATCGCAAGTATTTTCATGAATACTACAACCCTTTCTTTTTCTCAACTCCCTGCTGTAAAATGACAGGCTTTGCACGATCTTTTAATTCCTCATCTGTCGGAATGGAACCAACGACATTTTCTGCCAGCCAATCCATTTTCACGATTTCTTCCGGGGTAAGAACACGGTCAGGATCTCCCTGAATCATACCGGTCTGAGAATACAAAACGCCTGCGAAAGGATTAAATTCACCGGAACTAATCGTATTTTTCAGAAGGTAAACCAACCGCTTTGTGCCGATTGGAAGATTCTCCGAACAAACAATATCAACAACACCTGCCGACATTCCCCACCAATAGTTAATCGCCTTTTTAGAAGACGAAGAATCATCATATTTCCAGGTACCATCCATGATCGTCCGGATCAATCGTTCATAAAATTTCCCCCAATGCCACAATGGCATTGCAAGATTCCGAATCTGCTCCCCTTCTCTGTGATAAATTCCAAAAAATCTGGTTGCTTCCTCCGGTGATCCCATATCCTTTCCAGATACGCAAGATGGGTCGATCTCCCGAATCTTCTCTATTATATTACCCGTTTTTAGTGAAGACCATTCCAAATAAACTTTTGCACGTGGATTTACCATTCTCGCACCGAGCGCAAATGCATTGATATTTGCAATTGCGCCATAAATCGGATAGTCTTCTATATATACAAGTCGATCATTCTCTGCCATTGCTCCCGCAATCGCTCCCATCAGGAATTTTGCCTCATGCATCCGCGCATAGTAGGTTCGTATATAACGATGCGAAGTATTCAGCGAACAATTCAGAATCCGGACACTTGGATTCTCAATTGCCGCTTTGACACTTGCCTGAACAAACGCGGGTGTTGTCGTAAAAATAATATTACATCCGGCTTCCACCGCCTGGTTCAATACTGCATCTACATTGTCCTTTGTCACATTTTCATAACAAATCGTACTAACCTCATCCGGAAAAGTCTGTTCCAGATGAAGTTTTCCCAACTCGTGTGCATAAATCCAAGCCGATGAAGACGGCGTTTTCTCATAAACAAACGCAATTTTCAATTTCGGGGACGCCAATGGAAGTAGCCGACTTAAAATTGGTTTCTTCTCCGGCGTCGGATTCATTTTCAAACTGATTTCCTCATCTTCTTCTAACAGTTTAAACTCTTCCCAACTCTTCAAAATCAATTTTTTTAATTCACTGGTCGATTTTTCAGAAAGCTTTTGGTAATCATACACCGCAATAAATGACAAGAACGCGTCTCCAGGCGTAATTGATAACTTCTTCCCGCCAGCCGCAATAAATTCTTTACTAAACTGCGTATAAATAGAGCTAAACTCCTGCCGTTCCTCCATGCTCCATTCTTCTTCTAATCCTTTTCCAACCGCTTTCTGAAGTTTCGCAAAACTTCCCGTGTGAGAGAACCAGATATAATTAATCGAGGTCAATTTATAAAAATCTAGAAATTCATAATAGATTTTGTTTTCTTTTTCTTCTGTCGGTTTGGGAATCAACCGAGTTACAATCGCAGGAACCAGAACCACCCCAAAAAACTTCATGACGCTGACTCTCTTGTTCCCTTCCTCCACATAAAACTTATTCATGTATTCGTAGGCTTTTATTGGATCTCGAATCCCCTCGTCCAAATGACTTTCACTCAGTGCGATCCATTTTGCGGCAAATTCCGAGGTATCCTTTAAAATCGGCATAAAATTTCCTGCGAAAGCATTTCCTCTTCCCCATGTTTTTGTACCCACAATCTGATCAATCGGAACCTGTACTAATCCTAAGGATTCTTCCGAATAGGAGCCTTTTGACGGCAGTATATCATCTAAAACCGGAAGTACAGGCCGTTCTCCCCGCAACATGCGCGTCTGATAATCCCGCTTCCCCAACTTATATGCATGACAATAATCTTCTAACGACATAACTTCCTCCACCCGTTGTCTTGTTATACGCTATAAATATGTTCCACCACCGGGCGTACCACAGCAAACGCCGCCACCGCATGTATAGCAGATCAGATTCGCGATACATAAATTGACACAATACGTACTTCCGCCCATCATCGGGAATCCATACATACTCTGTCTCGCCCTGTACCTGTTGCTCCCGCTCTCCAAATTCTGCAGAAACATACGATATTGTATATTACCCGGCTCCATCTGAACAGCCTTTCTCGCATGTTCCAGTGCATTTACTGTGTTTCCCAACCCCGCATTGGCAACCGCACTGTAAAAGAACCAGATGGAACTTCTCGCAGACATATGATTCAACACATTCAAAGCTTCCTTATAATGTCCACTATTAATATAATTTGCTGCCGCTCGGATATGCGTATCGGCCTCACTCTCATTTCCGCCTTGCGCACCTGCAGACGAAAAACCTCCAAAAGGATTTCCATAGGAGTTCCCGTACTCCCGCTCCTTCATAATCTGATCATAAGCCTGTTGCACCTCTTTAAATTTTGCTTCCGCCTTTTCCTTATCTGGATTATTAATATTCGCATCCGGATGGTACTTTCTACTTAATTGCCTATATGCTTTCTTTATCTCTTCGTCAGAAACATCCCTCGATATTCCCAACACACTGTATGGATCGACCATCTTACTTTCGTTTCTTCCCTTCTATCTCTATCACAATCACCGATTCTACTCTATAATTGTCCCGAAATCCAGAATACACCACATTTTATAAAATGTCTATACGCGGAAAGCATTCCTGTACTGTCCCATCAGCTTTTTTTCACAAAAGTCTCATTGCATTTTGGACAACGAATTTCGATCTTTCCTTTTCCCCTCGGAATTCGAATCTTTTGCTTACAGCTTGGACATTTGTATATATGATATTGCCGAATCTGTCCCAATCGACGCTTCCATCCAGCAAATTTACATCGCAGTTTATATGTCTTCTTCAGAAATAGTTGATTCTCTGCGGAGCGTTTCGCATAATCCTTTGAAAACATACGAAAATATGCAAAGATAATAAAAACCCATGCCAGCAAATATAAACTTCTGACTTTGCTGATCGACGACAAACATGCCACTATCACTCCCGTGATGACCAGAAACTTTGTCAATGAATCTGCCCCATACCGGCCCTGCATAAAACGAATAAATTTTTCTTTCATAATTGTATCTTCCCTCTCTTTTGAATCAAGATATTAGAGTTATTCTCTTCTTTCTGAAGACAAAAGTCAAGTATAGATTTCTAAAATTAGTATGAACTAAACCGGTTGATAAAACCTAACAGCCGTTTTATAATAAATATTAGCAAAACATTTCTAAAACCCATGTTTTTACAAGATATCATATCATTAAGCAAAAAGGGAGGATTGTCTCATAATGAAGGAAACGAACCCTGTTGTAACACATCATACTGTTACAAAAAAGGAAAAAGCACAGATGCTGGAAGCGCTCCCCCGCTCGATTCATTTGATTCCTCTGGACTATATCGACGGTTTCGAAGTGCGTCCTGGTTTCTATGAAATCAACGGCGCAACAGCCATCCCAGGAGGTGTCAATTTTACCGTATATTCTCAGGGCGCTACATCTATTGAATTACTACTGTTTCACCGGACAGAAGAAGAACCCTACGCGATACTTCCATTTCCCAAGCATTACCGGATTGGCAATGTATATTCTATGATCGTATTCAAACTGAACATTGAAGAATTTGAATACGCTTACCGGGTAGACGGCCCCTACGATCCGAAAAAGGGACTGATCTTTAATCGCAACAAATATCTTCTGGACCCCTATGCCAAAGCAGTCACCGGTCAGAGTCAGTGGGGCGCTACATCTCCCCGAGGTCAGCATTACAAAGCACGTGTAGTCAAAGACGATTTTGACTGGGAAGATATGGAACAGCCATTACTTCCGATGGAAGATTTGATCATTTATGAACTTCACGTCCGCGGATTTACCAAACACGAATCTTCCGGTGTGTTGCATCCCGGAACTTTTGCCGGTCTCATGGAAAAACTACCTTATCTGTTGGAACTCGGTGTAAATGTCGTTGAACTGATGCCAATTTTTGAATTCGACGAAATGCAGGATTATCGAGAAGTAGACGGTGAAAAGCTATATAACTACTGGGGATATAACACGGTAAGTTTCTTTTCTCCAAATACCAGTTATACCGCCCAGAAGGAATACAATCGTGAGGGAAACGAACTAAAAGAGTTGATACAAACCTTCAATCAACATGGAATCGAAGTATATCTTGATGTTGTTTTCAATCATACGGCAGAGGGCAATGAAAATGGACCATTTTTCTCTTTCAAAGGTTTTGACAACAATATATATTATATGTTGACTCCAGACGGATATTACTATAATTTTAGCGGATGCGGTAATTCTCTGAACTGTAACCATCCCATTGTGCGACAGATGATTCTGGATTGTCTGCGCTACTGGGTAACCACCTACCGTGTCAATGGATTCCGATTTGATTTGGCGTCCATATTAGGGCGAAATGAAGACGGATCACCAATGAATGAACCACCTCTTTTGCAGGCACTCGCTTTCGATCCAATACTGGGCGATGTGAAGCTTATCGCTGAAGCTTGGGATGCGGATGGATTGTATCAGGTGGGCACATTCCCTTCCTGGAATCGTTGGGCGGAATGGAACGGAAGATATCGGGACGACATGCGCCGTTATATCAAAGGAGATGGCGGCATGGCCCAGGCCGCTGCTCTGCGAATGATTGGCTCCAAGGATATTTACGAAGTCCATCATCGAAAAAATGCTTCCGTAAACTTCATCACATGCCATGACGGATTTACTCTTTACGATCTATACTCATATAATGAAAAGCATAACATGAAAAATGGCTGGAATAACAGCGATGGTTCTTCAGACAACAACAGTTGGAACTGCGGAATAGAAGGAGACACCGAAAATCCAGCGGTTATGGCTCTAAGGCGACGGATGATTCGCAATGCATTTACATTGCTCATGTGCAGCAGAGGCATCCCTATGTTTCTTGCCGGTGACGAATTCTGCAACACACAATTTGGCAATAACAACGCTTACTGCCAGGATAACATCACTTCCTGGCTGAATTGGGAACTTCTGGAGAAAAACAAAGACATGTTCTATTTCTTCCAATATATGATTCGTTTCCGCAAGGAGCACCGTCTCCTGCGTACCAATATCAGCAATGGAGCGAATGGCCTGCCAGATGTCAGTTTCCACGGCATCGCCCCTTGGTGTGAAGGCTTTTCCAGTCAAGATAGATATGTCGGCGTCATGTTTGCCGGACAGGAAAAAGACACCGGCCCGCAAGCGATTTACATTGCTTCGAATGCTTATTGGGAATCCTTGGATATTACCTTACCGAAACTTCCAGAGTCCATGTGCTGGAATCTCTGTGTGAATACCTGGGTGGAAGAACAGAATGTCTATCCTCTCGACAATGATGCGATTACCGTTCCCCCCAGAAGCGTGATGGTATTTGTGGGTAAATAAAATATATAGAATACAGTATAATGCCGGGTGTTTTGAACCCGGCATTATATTTGGCGAGATATCACTCAACATATATCTCTGATGAATCATTTTTCCACAAAAAAACGACATAGCTTACACAAACTACACCGTTTTAAAAAACAATTCTAATACCGTCTGATAAGTTCGACGACCAAGAATTTATGCTGCCTATTCGGCAGCATACTTTTCAAAGTAAATGGAGTATACGGGATTCGAACCCGTGGCCTCAACAATGCGAATGTTGCGCGCTCCCAACTGCGCTAATACCCCATAAAAAAATTATAGCACAAAATGTCAGAATAGGAAATAACTTTAAATATAAATATTACGCAAACATCAATTCAAAGGATTTGTTGCACTTTCGAAGCATCTGCACTATACTGAATATAGATTACTGGTTCCGGGAGGAGTGCGGTATCGCCCGTACAGCCGGTGTCTAAGCTCAACTATATGAATATCCCTTAGAAACACGCGGCTGCCGGTAATCTATTTTCTTTTTCTCTCTTCCTGTCATTCGCCTCAGATTCCTGACGAATAGCTCCCATTATACCAATTCATCAATCACTCCCAAATCAAATAAGAGTCTAGACAAAACATATTTATCACGAAAATCCTTCGTCACCCGTAAAATCATAGGAAGCAGGCTTTCATCAGCTCCAATATCTTCCAACGTCTTCGGCGCCTCTATTTTATCCAGCAACTCTACAATCTCTGCTGATGAAGGCAGCTCTTCATCCATAATCTGCAGAATCTGATCCCAGTTATCCAAAATAATATCAAGCCTCTTTCTGTGGAGGTCCACACGATATTTCCCTTCTTTCGCCTCAAGGGCAATCATGCTCTCCGCGCTCTTCCCCAGAAATTCCCGCAAAGTCTTGCTCCACGCCTCATAATCAAACGACTCCACATACGCCAGAGCTTTCTCTTTATCCGGTGTAATCTTCCGCAGCTTTTCATAAATCTCCAATGCAATTCTGGTTCCCACTGCACACTGAATCCCATGCAATTCAACCGGAATCCCTAATTCTGCCCCACGCATATCCAATACATGAGACACATAGTGTTCCACTCCCGATGCCGGGCGGGAGATACCTGCATAATTCATAGCAGCCCCACAGATCAGTAATCCTTCGAATACGGACTGCACAGCCTCTTTTTCTCTCTTCAGAAGGCCTGATGACTGCTCCACGCATCGCTTCAGAGAAGAACGTACCAGTTTTGCAACTTCCTCACAATAATATTCCCCTGTAATTAAGTGTCCAATTCTCCATTCACAGATGCTGATATATTTGGCAATCATATCACCCAAACCTGACTTCATCAACTTCAATGGTGCCTGACACAAAATATCGGTGTCTCCGACAATCACATCCGCGCACCTGCTTGACAGAGAGATTCTCAGTCTGTCACGAACCATGGAAGATGTCGCAGAAGCATATCCGTCCATAGACGGTGCCGTCGCAACAATTATGTAAGGCTTCCCGGAAACGGCACTGACAATTTTACCGATGTCATTCATCACGCCGGAGCCTACCGCCACGATGATGTCACAATCTGCTTCATAGTGCATGATCGCTGAGCCAACACTCTTTTCATCCGGTTCCACAGTCTCATCGCTGTAAATAAAACTCAGACACGGAATCCCTTGATTCTGTATCAAATCATACACGGTATTTCCTGCCGCCTGATAAGTATTACGATCTGAAATCATATATACTTTTTTCGCATGATACTGTTTCAATACGCCTGGTATCTCCGAGACTACACCACTGCCTGTATAAACCTGCGCATCAAACTGATGGACTTTTCCACATACACATTGTTTTTTATTCATTGACTGCAATTGTTCCATACTCATAGTTTCCACCCTCCTTATCCGTATTATAAAACAAAATCTTTCTGCAAGCAATAGTTTCCGTATCAAAAGGAACGCAAAAAAAGGTACAAAACTTCAACTCCTCTTGCACAGTCTTGCACCCGTATATGCGGTCAGTGGGACTTGAACCCACACGGTTGCCCACTGGCTCCTAAGACCAGCGCGTCTGCCATTCCGCCATGACCGCATCCTCCGACAATTCCGGAACAATCTGATTTTATAATACTATTACATTCTTGTCAATCTTATTTGCCGTTCTATTTTCACTTTCTAATATCTATCCTTAATCCTGATTTTGATACGACGCAAAAGCGCTGATTAAATCTCTCGGATAAGGATTCTTATTCTTCCAAAACTGACTTCCGGTGATATCAGCCAAAATTTCTTCACCACCATTTTTCATAAAAATATCACGTATTGTTCGTATATTTTTCTCAACATTTTGTATCTCCGTACCATTTCTTTGCGCGATAGGAGTATAAATTTCTTTTCGTATGTTCAGTAACCTTTCCGGTTTTTCTGCTGCCAGCTCTACTGCCTGCAAAAAATAATTGTACCCACAATAATGAGGAAAAACTCCCGCAGAATACAGCAACGTCTTAAAGCTCTTTTCCATCCATATGCCTCCTTTGTTCTCACCTTATTCAACAAACATAGAGCAAATTGGCAACTTTTACCACATATTAGAGCAAAATAGACTTTTTCCTACTTTTATGCACATTATGCTACATAAAAACTGCACGTTGATTTTATTACCATAATAGAAGTTTTTTCTTTTGTCAATCCGATTTACCGAAAAATTACATACAATTTTTTTAGAACTTTATGATCCGCTCGTCCTCCTTTTTATCCACTCGTTTATCGTCGCCATCATTTCTGCATAGGACTCTGATTTTATCATATCGTAAGCAAACCGCATATCAGAGACGGCCGATTTCATAATCGCAAGATTGGAAAATGGGGTCACTTCATTTTTACCATTGATGACAAAAAATGCAAGACGACATTTCCCTAGATTCCAAGCAATAGGTTTGCGAACAGAAAATATCATAATCAAGGCTTCCCTGACCATTGATGTATAAGAATGCAGAATTACAACTGAATTTTCCTGCTCCGTAGGAGAAAGCATTTCTCTTCTATTTATACTATCATACATATCTTCATCGGGAAAAAAGGGTACAGCTTTCTCCGCTATCATTTTTATAAGTGCCGTTTTGTCACCAACCTCTATATTATGAAAGCAGAATTTCTGTTGAAAACTATTCGCAAAAAAAGCATAACTTCCATTATTGGTTTCAAAGACCGTCTGCAGACGCAAAAAATCTTGTTCGTTTATATATCCATTCATATAAGCCGTCGGTATTCTGGCATTGACCTGTATATTCGGAATATCCGATACCAATAAATCATAATGTTCCAATTCAATCGTATCCAACATGTAATTTTCTTTGATTACAATAGAATCCACAAACTTGTCCCAATATTTAAGAAGTTCACTGGCCATCATCCTTCCTGAAATTAATCCGTCAATGGTTACGATCAGAATCCTTAGCTTCTGCGATTTTTTCATATAGATCAAAGGCGGATAAAATAGCCCTGCCAAAAAAGTGATCTCATATTCCTGTATCGAAATCTTCCATTTCTTTAATAAATATTCGACTACAATCATGGCATATTCCAGAGAAGATTCATTTTGTTTAGTCTCGATAATTTTTACGTCTCGTTTCTCCATTCCATATTTTACTCGGTAATACATCCCCCTCAAATGTCTCGCCAAATTGAGACGAAATTCCTGAAAAAGAGTAAAATCCATTTCCGTAGCAGCAAAAATCCAATCAATCAACTCCCCACTCAATTCATAAAGCATTCTTTCCTTTCGAATATCCAAAGAATCTTGACTGGACAAATCTCTCCTTGATATCAAAAATACCGCCAAATAGTTCAGGACATCCTTCCGACCATCCACGTCCCCCAACGCAGACATAACATCTACGACACATTTATACTCTTCCGTCGCATCAATTCCTTCTATATACCTATATCGTTCCTCCAGTTCAACTTTTTGTTGGTCTCTTTCTTCACAGATAAGTATCATAAAAGCAAATTTATAAATCGTTCCTCTCGATAAAGAAATGTGATGTGCCGTTATGCAACCAACCACTGTCCTGACCATCATTGGCCAATCCTTCTTACGGGAGAAACTCATGTAAATTTCTTCCCCGTCACGGACCAAATCCGCCATGGCAATTCGAATATGGCTTTCATAACCTTTTACCGAAAATCCACATCCTGACTTGTTGACCAATTCTAGATGATAGTTTCTCAAAAGCTCTTTCACCTCAGAAATATTTGCGGATATCGTTGTATTACTACGATATAGCTCTCCAGCCAGTGTATCTATCGTAATATATTTTTCCCGCTGCAACAAAATTCTTCTTGTGAGATACAAAATATCCTCCGAATATTTTAACGAAAACAAAATGTTTCCCTGATATTTCGAATGAAAACTTTCATAAAACATCTCATATTCTACCGGTTTTAATACCTCGATATAAATACCCTTTCCCGACTTTAAGACAAGCCTTGCACCGGCCATACTCTGCAACAGCTCATCCACTACTTCCAAATCATTCCGCACCGTTTTCGACACGGTCCCCATGGAAATCGCCAGGATTTCGCTACTGAGAGGTTCAGAGCTGCTCATTAATTTTTTTAACAATAAAATATGTCTTCGATTTAGATTCATAACTTTTTACTCTTATTTACTCTTTTTATCTATAAATCATGTATTTATCACTATATATATAGTAACTATATATAAGTGATTCGTCAAGAAGTTACTTTTTAGATAGTATATAGGAGAGGTGAAGGGTGAAAGAAAAACATTTCACCTATACCTGTTTGTGCTGTGAAACACGCACAGATGGAGGAAATTATGGAGAAAGAACTTTTTACATTCAGACATTATGGACATATCGAAATTGACATTAGAAGATATATGAACCAGAAACAAATTACCCGAAATGCCCTTGCTCGTGCTATCAATACACGTTTTGAAGTAGTTGACAAATGGTATAACGGACATGTAGAGAAAATTGACGCCGACATTCTTGCCCGCATTTGCTTCGTGCTGGACTGTGAACCTGGAGATATTATCAGATATGCCATAGAAGAAGAATAGATAACCAATTTTGCCGCCCATTTATCGGCGAACTTTCGCTGCAAAACATAGCCGACCCAGCAATAGGTCGGCCTATATTGCATATATATACTATTAAAAAATTCCCAGGATCGACCCAAGCATACCAATGACGCAGACGGTAATAATTACTTTTATGTATTTCCCACCCTTCATAATGTAGAAATATGTGAGTCCTACAAAAATCAAAGTCAGGATATTCGGCATCAATCCATTTAGCACATCCTGCAAGACGATTGTGGTCTCGCTTGCCTGTCCTGCATTGACCACCCATGTCACAGGAGTCGTAATTTTCGCATAGTTTGCACTCATCGCGCCCATCATAATCATTCCCAGAACTCCGGCCCCGGCCATAACCTTTTTCAGCATACCGGACTTCATCAAGGTAATGATGGAGGTTCTACCTGCATTATAGCCCAAAAGCTGCATCGGATAGTAGATAGAACCGATGAAGATCCAGAAATACAGAACCGGTACAAATCCAGTCCATACCTGTCCGCTCATCGCAAACGGGATAATCAGAGAGTTCACAATCGGCATCAAGGTTACATAGAGAATCGTATCGCCAAAACTTGCCATAGGGCCCATCAGACCAGATTTGAAAGCAACCACTTCTTCACCGGTCACTTCTTCGTTGCCGTTGGCGATTTCTTCCTCCATCGCAAGAGCCGCTCCCGTAATCACCTGTCCCCACGCCTGCTCAGTCATATAGGGCAATGTATGTCTGTGAAGCGCCTCTTTCAATCCTTCCGTATCATCTCCATAGATCTTTCGCAAAGCAGGCATCACCGCTACCGCGTAGGAAGAACCATACAAGAACTCCAGAGAATTGGAAGCTCTGTGCATATTAAACACTCGCTGCCCGATAATAAAATGATCTTTTTTGGTAAACAGACTGTTCGTTCGGACCTCCCCGACATTTTCGAAGAAGTTACCTCCCGATTCAATATCCGCATAATCGTTCGAGGTGTTTATGTAGATAATCGCAATCAACACGCCGATCACTGCAAATGTAAAGCTTGTCATTCCAGTCAATGTCATACCGATGAATCCCAAGAAAAAGAATGGAATCAGTTTCTTTTGTCCGATCAAAGTTGCGCACATGATAAGTCCCAATGCAGGAAGCATATTTCCGATTACAATAAATCCATTTGACAGCCATGCCGGAAGATTTTCAAGAAGCGTCGCAATTCCGGAACCTGCAAAGAACAGTATGATAAAAGCCGGAATCCAACGAACGACAAACTGGAACATAATCGGAAGATAAAACCCGTTAAACGTAATCTTTTTAAAATTCAATTCGTCAATGGCTTTGTTTACCATCGCATTAAACCGGCCATTGATCAAACGACGGAAGCTGTCCAGTGTCCCACCGAACACACCGAACGGGATTGCCACGATCAATGCGGCTTCCGCCCCGATACCGGTCTTTAGTGCGAGTGGAATCGCGATACAACAGGCAAGCGCCTGATCCTGCAGAATCGTTCCCGCAAGTGCAATGTTTCCCAAATAGTAAAGCTGAAGCGTTCCACCGATGATCATTCCCTGCGTAATGTCTCCATACGCCAGTCCAAATATCATTCCCAAAAAAATCGGATGGCTACAAAAAGCTCCTAACCAAATAATTTCACATGTCCCTAAAAAATAACAAAACGCGATTAAAGCAGCTTCGATTAATCCAAATGAAGCACCCATTAAAGTTTCCCCCTTTCGTATTTAAGGCTACAACGCCAGTTTCTAAATATTTTTTCTCCACTCCTGGAATTTCTCGTTTGTGAGTACGGAGGGTGTGACAATCGGCGTCTCTTCCCCGGCAATCACTTTCCATACCCTTTCAAAAATCAAACGAGGCGAATTCATCTGTGCATCTTTGGTAGCACCGGCAATGTGAGCGGTCAGTGTCACATTATCCAGCTTCAACAGTGGACTGTCTGACTCCAACGGTTCGTTTTCGAAAACATCCAGCGCTGCTCCGGCTATTTTTCGCGTCTCCAAAG
Organism: Hespellia sp.; assembly: GCA_022790755.1. GTDB lineage: Bacteria > Bacillota > Clostridia > Lachnospirales > Lachnospiraceae > Mediterraneibacter_A. The sequence continues at coordinate 30,093 of JAAVXR010000083.1, forward strand.
CCTTGGTCAACGCCTCATAGTCCACGAGTCCCGCCCGAGCCGTATTGATAAACACCGCATTCTTTTTCATCAGCGAAATTTCCGGCTCCCCGATCACATAATAGGTATCCTCTGTATATCTGGCGTGAACACTCAGAAAATCTGATTCCCGAAATAAAGTCTCTTTATCTACCAGCTTTACACTGGTTCCTTTTACAGCATCCTCTTTAATATAGGGGTCATATACCAAGATATTCATGTGAAAACCACCAAGTTTCTCTGCGACTAACTTGCCGATGAACCCAAAACCAAAAAGTCCTACCGTTTTCCCGCGCATATCCATCATGGTATCCGCATTGGAAAATGGTTCCCGAAAACCTCCGCTCATAATTCTGTGATACGACAACGCGATCTTTCGGTTCTCCGCCATCATCATTGCAATCGCAAAATCAGACACAGAGTCTGCGTTTCTTCCCGTCGCATTGACAACCATGATGCCAAGATCTTCAATCCCTTCGATGTCCACATTTTCCATTCCGGCTCTTTCCACACCGAGCACTCTCAGATTGTCAAATACGGACAGTCCTTCTTTGGAAAACGGACAAAATGTTCCCACCAATATTTCCGCATCTTTATGTTCATAAAATGCTTCTGGAATCTTTGCATCCTTTGATCCGTGAACTTCCACATAGCGAATAGCCGCCGCCAGATCCTGTCCTTCCTCTCCCCAGAAACCGACTGCGACCTCTGCGTCAGGAAATGTTTTCTTCGCGTTTGCTATCAGCAAACTTTGCTCCGGGTCCATACCCATTTCAAGCATAATTAATATCTTCATTCTTTCTCTGCTCCTTCTATATTGTTCTAATGTACGATCTCATCCGCTTTCAGCGAAAACACAGAATGAATTTTCGGTCTGTAAAACGATACATCTGCATTCTACAGACTGCTACAAACCAGCTTTGTCCAACATCGGAATCAACTGTACAACACCTTCCGCCGGAGCTCCCTGAGAATATACATTCACATCTTTTTCTTTGCTCAGCCGCCTCAGAGAAGATGCTTCCAACTCACTCAGATATACCGCCCTCAATACCAGTTTCCGAACGTTTCCATCCTTGTCTTTTCCGGAAGCAGATTGTCCGATATTCAATTCCTTGAAATCAAGACCGGCGTCAAACGCATGCACGGCATCAATTGTATACTTAAATAGCAAAATGATATTTCCATTGCCAAACTGATCCTTTTTCCATTCTGCTACGCCCTCTTCCACCGTATAACAGTCAATCTTGACGCCCGCCGGCGCAGAAACGGCAAACATTTCCTTCATGAACGGGTCTTTTGCAACTTCATCACAGAGAATGACGATTCTCTTCGTACTCAATCTTTTTAGCCACTGTCCCCCAACCTGTCCATGGACAAGTCTGTGATCACAACGAGTCATAACCAAATTTCCCATTATTTCTCCTCCTTTTCCGCGGTAGATTCCATATGCGCCTCTAAGAATTCTGTCATATTAAATACACCGTTATTTTCTATATCCAATAAGGATTCAAAAAGCTCCTCACCAGAGTATATGGTTCTTTCCATTACCGCCTGCACCAACATCGGAACATTGAAACCGGCGATCGCATATAAAACTTTTCGCGTCTTCTTTGCGTACATCATGATCGTGTTGAAAGGGGTTCCTCCCTTAATATCCGCAAATACAATGCTCCCTTCCGGAAAAGCCTCAACAGCCGTTCCAATTTTTTTCATAAAGTCTTCCGAACTTTCCCCTTCTTCCAGCGAAAATGCTGCAAGATTCGTCTGTTCTCCCGTCAACATTCTCAGCGTCTCCAAAGACGCCACAGCCAACGCGCCATGGCTGGCGATGATAATTCCCGGCAGGTTCGGATCAATTTCAGATTCATAAAAAATCTGAGCCATCTCTATTCCTCCATCGTTTTTTCTTCTATACTTTTTTCTTCTATACTTTTTCCTTCTATATCAGGCAAAGTGCCAAAAACAACTGACCTCGGTTTTCAAACCGTGACATCAATCTTATCGTTCCCCATCGCAAGCATCATCAGATAGGAGCCCAATCTGGAGATCACCAGAAACACAATAAATCCAGCCAGGACATGATAAAAAACCATAATTGGCATTCCGACTGCAATCCCCGCCAGATTTATCTGAAAGAAATACCTGTTGATTTTATTTACATCAATATTCTTTCGCCTGTTAAAGTGGTATCTGGTATTCAGCATGGAATCACGGATTCTCGGGTCTGTCTGTATCTTTGTATAATACAGATGATTTTTATATCGGATCATTTCACTAATCAAAATCACGATCACCAATACCGCTGACGCCGTACCGGGATTATTTAAAGTATTGTAGAACGTTCCCATCTTTTATCGCCCCCTTCTCACCATTCTTTTCCACCTTGCCGTTGAATACTGATGGTCTACTCTATCATTGTGGTTTCTTTCTTCGCGATTCCCTTGCATACAGGGAGCCACGCTTTATCTTTGGAACCATACACCTGAATCATCTCTCTCAGTTTCGCCTTGGCACCTTCTTTGAGTACATCGTATACACCGTATGCATTCTGTCCCTGCAGATCTGCGCTCTGAACGGCAATCGAAGCTGCCTTGCACAAATCATTTGCAATGTTTACCTTATTAATCCCCAACTTACACGCTTTCTCAATCTGTTCATTACTTGTCCCGGAAGATCCATGGAGAACCAACGGAAATTGATTCGTCGCCTTTTTGATTTCAACCAGTCTGTCAAAATCCAGATACGGTTTGAACCCTTCCGGGTATGCCCCGTGTGCTGTGCCGATCGCTACGGCCAGACAATCCACTCCGGTCAACTCAATGAACTTCAATGCATCCTCCGCGCTGGTCAGTGCTGCGTCTCTGTCGACATCATACTGTGCGGCCTGTCCTACATGGCCCAGTTCTGCTTCCACAGACAGACCGGCCGCATGAGCAATATCTGCCAACTCTTTCACCTGTGCAACATTTTCCTCAAACGAAAGATAGGAACGGTCAATCATTACTGAGGTGAATCCTGCATGAATCGCCTGAATAATTTCGGCCGCCGCTCCGCCGTGATCGAGATTGATCGCAATCGGGATACTCGACTGCATTGCCAGTTGTCGAAGCATCTGCCCCGTAAAAAACAGATCTGTTACAGAAGCATAGCCAACGTCCAGTATCAGCGGTGCATTCATTTCTTCCGCCACTTCCACAAACGCCCTGGCATCTAATTCACTGCTTACATTGGGGGCCGCCACAGCATAATTTCCCTTGCTGGCTTGGTCCACGATTTCTTTCATGGTTACTAACATGTTTGCTTACCTCCCTGATTTTGATATTTTTTTGCATTTTTCTTGCATTTACCGTATAAAAAAACATAAAAATACTCAATAACAGCTTTTTCACTAACATTAAGTCAAAAATTGTTATTGAGTATTTTTATAAGTTTTAATACTGTGTTTTTAGTATATTGCAATACGGTGATTGCGAAACTCTAAAAGACTAAGTTGTGGAGAATATTCTGACCACATATTCCGTTCAAATCCTACTGCGCCGGACATTGCATCAAACCCAGAAAAGCAGAAGGCAGTCGGGGAGCGACCCTCCCGCCTTCTATGGTCTTGATTCCATGGCGCAAAATGGCTTTTCACAGAATATGTGGTCAGAATATTCGGCAAGTTTGTCCATTTTGCAATCGCCCCTTAAGATTTTGAGATTCGAGTATCGCAAGATACTTTCTCAGCATATATCTGGCAAATTGCACAAAACGTGTTCGGAATTGCGACTGCGGAGAATCTTAGTGCTTCTTAATGTTCTGCCAACTCTCAGCAATTCGGCGGCATGGATGCCGACGAAAGCCCGATCTGCGCCACGGACGGCGCATTGAGGGCGGTTGCGTTCCTCCTCTCAACCATTTTCCTCAGAACATTTTAGAAGCACTTAGATTCATAGCCTGGAGCAATACAGAATACGTTTTGTGCAATTTGCCACCACCACCCTAAAAAATATTTTCCACCCCCCAATCCTAATATTACAAGCATGGAGAACAACAACATGAAAATCATGAAACCCAAATTCTGGACCCTTTATTTTTTTACCTATATTGTTACAGCGCTCATTATGACACAGCAGGTTCCTTACCTCACACAGCTCGGATACAACGCTTTTGAACGAGGTCTGATTTTGGGAGCCTGTCAGTTATCTTCCATCGTCTTACAGCTTTTGTTAGGCTATCTTTGCGACAAGTATCGTCTACATAAACAATTATTTATCTCTACTGTATTGATTTCCGCTGTAGGCTCTTACATTTTTTTTACTTATCATTGCAGACAATTGTTTATACATATCTTGATATTATTTGTCGCAGGCGCATTTATCAACTCCATTTATGGAGTACAGGACAACTGGGTATATTCTTTTAAAGGAGGCGATGAAGCCTTCAGTGCAATCAGAGGCTACGGAGCTTTGGGCTGGAGTATCTGTGCTATATTCGTCTCCCATTTGATTGACAATTACGGCTATAGCGGATTATCTATGACCATATTAGGAGCTGCCGTTCTTCTTATTGTTGTATGCCTGTTTATCCCATCTCCAAAGACAACCCCCGCTCCTATACCAACGTCTAAACACGAAATGTCTTCTGTTAGAATCTCGGACTTTGTTCGTCTGTTCCGTCACAGAGGTTATTTTCTTACAGTTGTGATTCTCCTCTTAATTTCCTTTACCACCATCCATATCTCTTACGCTGTCATAGACAAAATGATCCTGCTAGGCGGTGGAACCGCTGAAGTTGGATATAAGGCGACGATCCATGGATTGGTAGAACTTCCCTTCTATTTTCTGGGAGCTAAAATTGTAAAACGATTCGGAAATCATAAGCTTTTGCTGTTCGCCGCTGCTACATCCACCATTCAGTTTATCATGTACCGAGCGTTTCATACTCTTTTTATGATGGTCGCTCTGACATGTTGGCAATGCGTGACCAGTACAAGCTATCAAATCGCATCCCGAAATCTGTTACATTATTATTCAGACGAAAACCTTAAGTCCACAGGACTACTCCTCGGAATCAGTCTGCATGTAGGAGTCGCAGCCGTCATCGCTCCCATCGCTGGCGGATATGTTACAAAGAATTTTGGAGTGGACGCTACTCTGGACCTGTCTATTTTCTTTGGAATTTCCGCCATTTTGTTGTCTGTGTACCTCATGAAGTTGGAGAAAAACAAGTCGGTTTCTACCTCTACCCGAAATGAGTAGTATTGATTCGAGTGTCAAAAGCTCTTTTTTAAATTTGTATGTTGTGCAAACGTGTTCTTATATTTCCCTATTTTCTGGTTATACTAATCCCATCAAAATTCAGGAGGCCACAATGAAAGTAACCGATAAAGATAAGCACATCCACACTGCCCCGAAAGGAGCATGGGAAAGCGGTATCATCAATAAAAAGAAAAAGCATTCCAAAAAGCAGCATCTCAACGATATTACCACGGATATTCAAGGAAACGGATACCCCGTATCACAGAAAAATCAGGACGATTGAGACGAATACAGGCAGTCACTATAAAAATTGGTTGATATTTTTCTCAACACACCATCCTGTTTTTGACAGTCGATAGACAAAAAATCGCTGTAACCCTTGTACTTTCTAGGGTACAGCGATTTTTGTCGTTGTCACAGAATATAGTGATTTATTCTTTCCCTTTACTTTTGATCATCCATTCAAAAACCATAGATCTATAGAAATAATGCCTCCATTTGCTTTTTGGATTATTCAACTGTCAAACTCTCGGAGAAAAACCACTTCATTGACGCCTATGTTTGATTATTGTATAATATCAATATGTTTGGTCATCAATTAACCGCTGCGAGGTAAACTATGTCTGCTACGCTAAAAGATTTGGCAAATTACTTAGGACTGTCTGTTTCCACCGTCTCACGCGCCCTCAATAACAAAGGGCGCATGAATGAAAAAACACGTGCTCAAATCATACAGGCGGCCCAGGAGCTTCAATATATACCAAATGCATCTGCACGTTCGCTGAAAACAAATTCCAACTCTATTGTCGGGGTTCTGTTACCTGATATCAGTAATATTTTTTATACCAAGCTTCTGCAAGCCATCGATTCCGAATTGAACAAAGCGGGATACGGCATGCTTTTTTGTAACACAGATGATAATCTGGAAAAGGAGAAGCAATACATCGAAATGCTTCTGTCTCAGAATGTCATCGGCACGATCTTTGCGCCAACTTCCGCCAATCCGGCCTATGAACAGGAGAATTTTTTCAAAAATATTATCTTTATCGACAATATGCCCAGTCTGAGCAGAACCGATTATAATTTTATCGGAATCGACAACATTCGTGCAGGCTATGAACTTACATCCATGCTGTTTGAAACCGGCCATCGGAATATTGTCGCTGTAACCGGCACCGTTCAGGAGACAACTGCAGTTCACCGAATGGAAGGATTTCGCCGCAAAATGCAGGAACAAAATATCGACACTTCCAATCGGATTTTCCACGCCCCTTATACCATAAATGCCGGCCATGATGTCGTCATGCAGATGCTAAGTCTTCCATCGTTCCCTGATGCAATTTTTGTCCACAACAATGTACAGGTTTATGGAATTATCCACGCATTAATGACACTTGGCAAAAAAATTCCGGAAGACGTCTCCATCGTTTCTTTTGATTTCATGGACGATACCAAACTAATTCAACCACAAATTACCAGTGTGCTTCAGCCCGTAGAACAGTTGGCGGCAGAAGCTGTTCGTCTGGTGGTTCACCCCAATCACTCCAAAAAATATCAGCATATCATTTTGAAACATAGTATCTATATGGGGGCGTCTTTGTTGGCGCGCAATTTTACCAATTCGTAATTCAAGCATAATCACGCTGTATACTGCGGCAAAACGCTTTTTTCGTCACGCCAGGGAGCCGTCGAAAACCAGAATTCCTCTTCGTTTTCGACGGCTCTTTCATAAATTTTGTCTATTCCATTTGCCTCAAACATTCGCCCGTCGTACAGACGGTGTAAGTTCAGGGATACCTAATGCGTCCACACAACTTTCATGCCTGGTGGCGCGCTCCTTCGTAGGCGCATGCAGGTTTATTATAGAAAATCATCCACATTATCCGCCGTAATCAACTGAAATGGAACAATATACTCTTTCTCCACCGTCTCTCCCTTTGCAATTTTATATGCCACTTCCATCGTTTTTGACGCCTGCTCTTGTGCATCCTGCAGGACAGTCGCCGCCATTCCTCCCTCTTTTACAGATTCCACAGCATTCGGAGTCGCATCGACACCCACGATTATAATATCATCCCTGCCAGAGCCTTTACAAGCTTCCAGAGCACCCAGTGCCATCTCGTCATCCTCACAGAGTATCGCGTCAATTTTCTCATATCTGCCCAGCCAGTCTTCCGTGATGGACATCGCCTTGTCACGCATCCAGTCGGCGGTCAGCTGCGCCAATACCTCCACATTCGTATCCGTCAGCAATGTCTCTTCAATTCCCTGATATCGGTATATCTGAGGACTTTGTCCCATAGAACCTTCGATGATACAGACTGTTCCTTCTCCGTCCAACTGTTCTTTCACATAATTTCCAATCAAAGCTCCTGCTTCCACATCATTTGACCCAACATAGGAAGTATAGTTTGTTTTTGTGGTCGTTGTATTCACTTCCAACACCGGAATTCCTGCCTCCTCACAGATATCCAGCGCCTGACCCGACCCTTCCGCATCTTGCGCATTCAAAATCAGGACGTCAATCCCTTTTGCAACCATATCCTCCACATTGGAAATCTGTTTGCTGATATCTGCCTGCGCGTCCAGAAAGATCAATTCTACATCCTCATAGTCAGCGGCCTCGGCCTTGATCGCCTCTCCCAACGTATTGGAGAATTCATCCGACATCGTCTTCATAGAAACTCCGATCAGAATCTTCTCCTTTCCCGAATCACTTTCTTCTTTTGCCGGCTCCCCGGAATTACTGCAGGCTGCAAGTGAAGTCAAAAGCAGAATCGCCATCAACATGCTACCGATCTTTCTCATCATTTTTTTCATAAACAGTTCCTCCATTTCTTTTTAGTTTTTTCCTTTGGTCTTTGTATCAAGTATCACTGCGCAGATGATAATAATACCTTTTACAATTTGTTGATAATAAGATGAAATCCCCATCAAATTCATCCCATTATTCAGTGTTCCGATCAATAATACTCCGATCACCGTTCCATGGATTGTTCCAATTCCGCCAACCAGACTGGTTCCTCCAATCACGGTCGCTGCAATGGCGTCTGTCTCATACCCCACCGCGATAGCCGGCTGTCCTGACCCAATACGCGACGCGAGAATCACGCCAGCAAGTCCTGTCAAAACGCCGCTGCACAAATATGCCCAGGTTTTGACTCCTTTTGTTTTTACCCCAGAGGCGATGGCCGCGTTTTCATTTCCACCTGTTGCATATAAATACCGTCCAAATTTTGTCTTATTGAGCAAGACGAATGCAGCCGCCACCACAACCGCATAAATGACGACCGGAATCGGTACAGGTCCCAGGGAACCCTTCCCGAAAATTTCAAACGATTCCGATGCTATCGTATACGGCTTTCCATCCGAATACACATATGCAAATCCCCTCGCAATCGACATCGTTGCCAGCGTCGCAATAAATGGCGGAACACCTGCATACGATACCAGGATTCCATTTAGAAGTCCGAACGATGCACAGACACATATCGCCAACAGCAACGCGGCAATTCCTAACTCCGAATGCATCGTAATAAAACTCCCCGCAATCACCCCCGCCACTGCAACCAGGGACCCCACACACAGATCAATCCCTCCGGTCAGGATTACAAAAGTCATCCCCACCGCAATAATCCCATTGATGGAAATCTGTCGGAGTACATTGATCAGATTCTGTGCCGTTCGAAAGGTGTCCGAAATCACAAACAGTACGACAAACAATAAAATAAATCCGACCAGCACCCCGTTTTTCTTCAGAAAATACGAAATATTTTGTTTTTTATTCATGGACTCCTCCTCATTTGTGCATTGATTTTTCCAGAATCTCTTTTTGAGTAATTTTTCCTTCCACAAATTCATTGTGTGTAAATTCACCTCGTATTTCTCCAGCCGACATAATCAGTACACGATCGCTCATACTAAGCACTTCTGGAAGCTCCGAGGAAATCATGATAATCGTCATACCGTTTTGAGCCATTTTATTCATCAGCTTATAGATTTCCGCCTTTGCTCCGACGTCGATTCCCCTCGTAGGTTCATCCAGAATCAACACCTTGGGATTAGCCAGCAGCCACTTTGCGATAATCACTTTTTGCTGATTTCCTCCGCTTAATGTCTGCGCCGTCTGCTCCGCAGAATTGCATTTAATCGACAATGTATCGATCATATCCCGGATCAGAGTTTTCTCTGCAGCTGTATTTAGCAGGAAACGGCGCACCACTTTTTTCAAATTCGGCAGGCTGATATTTTCTCTGATCGACCGTTCCAGGACCAGACCATATTCTTTTCGATCTTCACTCAGCATAGCGATTCCATATCGAATCGCATCACTCGGGCTTTTGATCTGTACTTGCTCTCCATCGACGTAAATCTCTCCCTGGTCCAACCGATCCATACCGAAAACTGCTCTTGCAATCTCAGTCCTTCCGGCTCCCATCAACCCGGTAATGCCAAGAATCTCCCCTCTATGCACCTGAAAGGAAATATCATGAAAGAATCCGTCTCTACAAAGATTTCTCACTTCTATTCCAATTGCTTGCTCCGGAACACTGTCTTTTTTGAACAAATGATCCAGAGTTCTGTTGACCATTAATTCAATCAAACGTTCCCGTTGAATCTCTTTGACCGGACATGTGTGAATAGAACTCCCATCTCTCAGGACCGTAACCGTATCCGCGATCTCGAAAATATCTTCCATACGATGGGAAATATAAATAACGGCGACCTTTTTCTTCTGAAGACTTCGAATCGTGCGAAATAAATGCCTCGTCTCTTCATCGGTCAGGGAAGAAGACGGCTCGTCCATAATGATTAACTTCGAATTATCGCGTACAGCCTTCATAATCTCAAGCATTTGTATCTGCGCGATTGTTAATTCACCGACTTTTTGCTCTGCCTTCGCATGAATCCCAAATTCCTGCAATTTCTTTTGCGTTTCTTCATTCATTTTTTGTTGATTTAGCAATCCGTTGCTGCGACAAAGTTCTCTGCCCAGAAAATAATTTTCCGCGATCGTCATCTGTCTCAATGGCGTCAGTTCCTGATGAATCATAGAAATTCCCAACTGCAGCGCATCTTTCGCATTATTGAATGCTATTTCGTTTCCATCAAACAAAATCGTACCCGCATCCGCTTTCAACAGCCCTGTCACAATTTTCATCAAAGTAGATTTTCCTGCGCCATTTTCTCCTGCGAGGGCGTGAACCGATCCTCGCCTGACTTCCAGCGAAACCTCTTTTAACACCTGCACCTGGAAAAAACTTTTATCAATTTTTTCCAATTTCAGAATATATTCATTTTTTGTCATAACATATCTTCATCCTTTTTTCTGTTTCGTATCCTTTTTCGGTACTGCAGATATTTTTCATTCCAGAGCGAATGATTGTCCGGATAATACACTGTCGGAATAAAAGAATTCTGTATGATAGTATATCCCTCTTTCATGGATTCAATTTCGCCTCGCCCTATCATTTGCACTACAATATTTCCAAGCGCAGACGCACAATTTGAACCTGCATTCACCGGCATATTGCAGACATTTGCAAGAAATTTACAAAAAGTTTTATCCTTTGCTCCACCATCTATAATATGAATCCGATGAATTTCTTTCCCCGTCTCCTCCTGCAGTTCCTCCAATGCCTGCCTGCACTTAAACGCCAAACACTCCTGGATACATCGAAAAAGATCACCCAAGGATTCGGGTTTCGCGCCGCTCAATTCCATACAGTTCATCTTTATCTTTTCCATCATATTTCCCGGACGAAAAAGCGCTCTGTCATCCACCTCAAAAGAATAACGAAACGGTTTTGCCTCCAATATCATAGAATCAACCTGCACAAAGTCAAGATACATACCTTTTGCCTCGCACTCTCTCAAAACTTCCTGTATCAGCCATGTCCCCATAATACTTTTTACCAGAAAATAGTTTTCATCCAGATTTCCTTCATTATTGATCTTTCTTTCCAGAGCTCCAGAAGTCGTCAGGGGTCCATTTATCGGAACTCCACACAGCATCCAGGTGCCGCTGCTGATTACCGCTTCATGTTGTGTCGATAGATAAGGAGAAAAGGCCGACGCAGTATCATGCTCGCAGACCGCCATCATATCAAATGCCCGAATGGTTTCCAGCCCGTACACGGATGCACTCTTTTTTCCTACCAAGGTTCCCGGCTTCACGATTTCTCCCATCATGCGATTTGGAATCAAAAACGTGTCTAAAATCTCTGCATCCCACGTTTTCGTTCGATAATTCATAAGTTGAGATACCGAACTCAATGTAAACTCCGCAATCTTTTCTCCTGTCAAATAATATAGAAGTAAATCCGGGAGAAACAGCATTTTGTCGCATTTCTCAAACAAATATTCCTGTCCCTCTTCCGACATTGCCGCAAGCTGCATTCTGGTCCCAGCCTCGGAACTCAGATTCCCTGTGAGCGAAAACAGTCGCTCCTCCGTCATCTTATTTCTTATCTGTTCCACATATCTGCCTGTTCTGTTGTCCCGATAGGAGCGAACCGGAAACAGCAAATCTCCCGCTGCGTTTATAAAGGAGAAATCATTGCAATACCCGTCAATTCCCATGGAGACAAACTCCGGAGCAGCATTTGCCGCCATTTGGATTCCTTTTACCATCTCAGAATAAATGTAAAGATAGTCCCAGTAAACGCTTCTCCCCATGTTAATCGGATGATTCAAAAATTTATGTATCTGTGACACTTTCAACCGGGAACCATCAAACTCTCCCAACATCATTTTTCCGCTGCTGGCTCCCAAATCAAATGCAAGATATTTCACCGTCTTCACCTCATAGCTGTTTTTCTTCCGATCGGCTTCCCTCATATGAACGTCCTGGTTATATTGCAAAACGCCTCGTATTCAATGCGCTCCAGCATACTGAACGCTTTGTAAAGATCTTTCCCCGACACGACCACACCATGCTTGGGCATAATGCATCCAATCGGCTTGTTTCGTACAATTTCTTCCCGTTCTTTAAAATATTTCATTACGTTTTTTACCGATTGTTCCGAGCAAGGTTTTGCATAATCCATGCATTCTACATCCCCTCTTCCTTCCGTCGCGTCTGTAACACTATGGATCGTTTTCCCAAAAGCGACAAACGGCATACAATACAGTGGATGTGCATGAATCGTTGCGCCAATCTCTGGATAGGTGGACAAAAGCGCCACATGCATATGGGTTTCCCGTGATAATTTTCCCTCCCCTTCTAAAATATGGTAACGATAGTCGATCAACAGCATATCTTCTGGTTTAAGTTCACAGTACTTCTGTTCTGACATCATGGACGGCGTGCTGAGAATCTTTCCTGGTTCCACCCTGACTGCAAAATTGCCTCCCGCTGCATTCGTCAGTTTACGTTCCCAAATCATCTTTGCCGTCTTCGCCATCTGTTTTCTGACATCCATAAAAGAATATGTCTCGTTCATATCACTTCTCCCTTACAACTCCTTTATTCTAATCAACGGTAACAATTGCATTGCCCTCTCCATTTCAAATCCGAAAGACAACGGCGACTCTGCAGTCGACGCCGATACAGCCGTTGCAAAACGCAATATCTGCTCCTGATCAAAATTCATCTCGATTCCATAGACCAAACCTGCAAGAAAACAGTCTCCGCATCCAATCGTGTTAAACACGTTCACTTTCGGAGGACTTACTCTGTACATTCTATCCTGCATTTTTACAATAGAACCTTTTTCCCCCATGGAAACTGCAATGACCGGTATCTTATATGGTTCCAGTTCCCGTATGGCATCTGTTATCTCTTCCTCCGTATTTAGCTGCATACCGACTAATTCGGATAATTCTTCCACATTCGGCTTCACCAAATAGGGAGTTTTTCGTATACACGCTTTCAATGCCTCCCCGCTGGTATCCAAAAATACTTTTAGCTTTTTTCCTAACATTTGTTCCAATATTTTGTTGTAAATCAAAGGATCCGCAAAATTAGAACTGTCTCCGGATAAGATCAGGTAATCTCCCTCCTGAATCTTTTCCCGCATCCGCGAATAAAGCCGCAGTATCTCCTCCTCCGTCGTCATCGGGCCCTTTTCACTGATCAGTGTAGAATCGCCGGAATCTTCCACCACCAGATAGCATGTCCTGCTTTCCATGGAATCTGCATAAATAAACTCCGGATTCACATTTCCCTTTCGAAGCAACTCCAGAATAAACTTTCCATTTTTACCATACGCAAATCCAAAAGCATTCGACTCTGTTCCCATTTGACTCAGATTCATGGAAACATGAGTCCCTTTTCCGCCCAAAGAGTTGACAATTCTTGTCACACGATTGTTTGTATTTTTCTTATAACTTTTCATATACAGGATTTTATCCACTGCCGGATTCAGTGTCAGTGTATGTATCATGTTCTCTCCTTTTCTCACTATTTGAGCATACGTTTGCTCATTGCTTTTTTATCCATATAGTTTACAACGGCCATTAAATTTTCCCGGAATCCTTGATCCTTCTCATATTTTCCATCAAACAAAGCGCTTCCTATCGTAAATCCCCAGGGGGCAATTTCGTACATCATATCGATCCTTTCAAAACTGGAAATACTTCCGGCAATACAGATCTCACAATTTACTTTTCTGCAGAATTCCCTGGCCAATGCTTCCCCGTCTTTGTGGCGATACGCCAGTATATCTATCCCGGTTATCCCCTGTCCAATCAGGTTCTGCGCGTCGGCGATAATCTCCTCAAAACTCCCTTCCAAAACGCTTGGGCTCCCGTATACGTTTCCAACAAATGGTTTATACACAACCTGATGTTCCTTCAAATACTCATGAACGGAAGGAAAATACAAAGTTCCCATAAGCTGGTCCAATCCGCATTCAACCGCTGTTTTGGCTCCTTCCATACAGGACTCCTCATCGTATGTCACCACTTCCAGATAAGTCGTCTTTCCGGCCTCTTTCATCACCTGTGCAAGACGCCGCATCTCATCCTTCGGCAATCCAACATTTTTAAATCCCCAATGCTGGACATTCAGTTCCCTGCATGATGCAAAAATATCAAAAGCATTCTGAACCGTCACATCATTATGCGTCAACATTACTATCAAATTCGGTCTGTTTTCCATTTTTTCCTCCTCATCAGAAAACAATTTATTTCGATTACTTTTTTGCAATTGGACAAACGTTTGCTCTTTAAGTATTATTACACACTCAATTCTCAATGTCAATCCTTTTTTCTTTCAGACGATTTCCAAAATATGTTAAGAAATATAAAAAAACATGCGAAAAACCTTAATTTTAGTAAGGTTTCCGCATGTTTTCTACCCTGAGCGTGCGGGGATTCGAACCCCGGACAACTTGATTAAAAGTCAAGTGCTCTACCACCTGAGCTACACGCCCTCATAC
>JAAVXR010000084.1 GCA_022790755.1 Hespellia sp.
AATCTGGAACTGGGGGGAGAGACTTTCCCGGTCTGTCTCGTCCGCTATGAGTTCCACACTCCGGAACCTCAATACTCTCATGACAATCCGGAAGATACACCACCAATACCCGATCTTCCAGAAGGGAGGAATTCTCAATCATCTGGACTGCCTGAGCCACTCCTTTTTCCGTCATCTCTTTCCGGCTATCATTCAAGGCTTTCAAATCTTCCGCCAATACCATGGCCTCTTTTCGGCTCCGTGCTTCCAGAAGCGCTAAAGTTCGTTTCGCTGTGTCCAGACGGCCGCCGGCATTCATACATGGCCCCAGGATATAACCTATGTGATATGCCGACAACCGTTCCCGGGCAACACCGGTACACTCGATCAATGCCTGTAACCCCGGATTTTCCGTTTCCTTAAGCATTTCCAATCCTTGTTTTACAAAGACACGGTTTTCCCCGATCAAATCCATGACGTCCCCGACCGTGGCGATCGCGACATTTTCTATCAAATATTCTATTTCTTTCGCATCCCGCCCCATTACTTTATACAAAGCCTCGACCAACTTATAGGCAACCGCCGCGCCGCAAAGTTCCCGAAATGGATACGCACACCCCGGTTGCTTGGGGTCCACAACGGCGTCCGCGGGGGGCAGAACATATTCTTTCCCACACTCCGTCGCCAGAAACGGCACCTCGTGATGATCTGTCACGATAATGGTAAGTCCTTTTTGCTTCCCATACGCAATTTCCTTCGACGCTGCAATCCCATTATCACAGGTTACGATCGTATCAATACCATCCTCTATCGCGCGATCTACAAGCATACGATTCAACCCGTATCCATCCCGTACACGATCCGGAATATCGGTATCCACCCGGGCACCCAGACCAGACAATCCTTCTTTGAGTATGTATGTAGCATTCACACCATCAATGTCATAATCCCCGATCACACGAATCCTGCGTCCGCTTTGCATCTTTGCCATCAATAATTCCACCGCGCGTTCCATATCTTTCATAAGCATCCCATCATACAAATCCGCCGTCGTACCATGCAGGTAACGCTCAATCTCTGCCTCCCCAACCACATCCCGATTGCGTATGAGTCTGGCTACAATCGGCGAAATATGAAACCGCTCTGCTACAGCTCCAAAATCCGCCTTCTTCATCGTAAGAAACCACTTCTCCATCTCATTTGTCCTCCAAACCCTATATTCAAACAGAGCTGCCACATCCAAAATGCAGCAGCTCCGCCCATTATTTCTCTTTGCTTATTTTTGTTTTCAGAACATACCACAGTGCTCCGGTAATACATACAGATGAATAAGCTCCGCATACGATACCAACCATCAGTGGAAGTGCAAATTCTCGAATGGAACTTACCCCTAGAATAAACAGCACAGCCACCATGACAAACGTAGTAAATGATGTGTAAATACTTCTGGTCAATGTCTGTGTAATGCTTCGATTTACCACATCGGAAAGTTCGTCTTTGCGTTTCTTAATCTTTAACTCTTCCCGAATTCGGTCAAAGATTACAATGGTTGCATTGATCGAATATCCTACGATCGTCAGCATACATGCAATGAATGTATTTCCCACAGAAACCCGTGCAACGGCATAGAAAGCAAGCACTACCAACACATCATGCACTAGGGCCGCCACAGCGCTTCCCGCAAAACGGATATCCTTGAAACGGAACCAGATATAAAGCAGCATGCAGATCGTCGCAAAGATAACGGCAAGCACGGCATCTTGCCGCATCTCAGAGCTAACCGTAGAGCTGATGTTTTCCGCCATAATCGACGATTCATCCGCCTGGAAATTCTCAACCATCGCCCGATTGAAAGCTTCTCTCTGTTTCAGATTCAAAGTCTGCGTCTTGAAGATCACTTGATTACTTCCCTGAACCTTCTGTACCTGGACATTCTTATCACCTGTCAGTTCCTCAATCACTGGTACGATCTGACTGTCAATCTCCTCCAACGAATAATCTTCTGAGAACGTAACCGTTGTCGAAGTACCGCCCTGGAATTCCATACTATAGTTCAACGCGCCGTCGCCTTTCCCCTGATGAACGCCCATAAACACGAAGCCTGAAATCATCAGCACAATGGAGACAATAAAGAAAACCTTTCTCTTTCCCAGAAAATCTACCGGTTTATCCACGGCTTTTGCTTTGCCGTACAGCTTAGGTCTCTTGAGTCCTACCGCATAGAATGCATAGATAATCAATCTGGTGATCACAAGCGCTGTAATCATGGATAGTACGATACCAAGGGCCAATGTCTGTGCAAATCCCTTTACCGTACCGGACCCAAGCCAGTTCAGCACAAAAGCGGCAATCAATGTCGTAATATTTCCATCGACAATCGCTGACATTGCTTTTTGAAATCCTGTCTTCAACGCCGTTTTCACGGTTCTTCCTGCACCAAGCTCTTCCCGCACCCTGGCAAAGATGATCACGTTCGCATCCACAGCCATACCAATACCCAGAATAATACCGGCAATTCCTGGCAGCGTCAATGTAATCTCAAATGCATTCAGACAGACAATCATCAGGCCGGTATAAATCAACAGTGCAATACTGGAGGCAAAACCTGGCAAAAGATATACAATACACATGAACACAAACACAATCGCAAGACCGATTGCACCAGCCTTTAAACTGGTAGAAATCGCTTCTTCTCCGAGCTGTGCACCCACAACATTCGATCGCAATTCTTCCAATTCCAGACTCAATCCACCGATACGGATTGTGGAAGCGATTCTCTCTGCCTCCTCATAGGATGCCATTCCCGTGATCTGCGCCCTTCCATCCAGAATTTCCGCCTGCACATTGGGGACACTCACGAAAGCACCATCATAATAAATCCCTATGCTTTCTCCCGCTGCAAAGGCTTTTTTCGTTGCCTCCGCAAATTTCTCCGTCCCCTTCTCCGTAAAGGAAAGCGACACCACGCTTTCATTCTGATTTGTGGTTTGGTTTGTATTCATCTCAGCGGACGCACTCTTCACATCGTTTCCGGAAAGAACGATGGAGCCATCTTCCTCCAGCTCTTCGATTGTTTTATTCAACGTCCAGTCTAATGCCGTATCACCGGTATTATTGATATTACTGTAATTGTATTCACCGGCAGAATCTTTCTGAGAAATAAAGTACAAAGATCCCGGCTGTCCCAATTCACTCAAGATCTCATTCGCATCTGTCACACCCGGAATCTCTATATTGATCCGGTTATCCCCCTCCTGATAGACCGTGGCTTCCGTACTGTACTGCTCCACACGCTTCTGAAGCTTATAGATCGTGTCGCCCATATCTTCCGTGGAAGGAGTTTTTCCTTTCACTTCATAAGTGATACTGACACCGCCTTCCAAATCAAGACCAAGCTTAATATTTCTCGCCGCGCCGGTTTTCGCTTTACCGACACCATACACAGTCGTATACCCAAGCAGTACCAACAACAATATCATTGCTATCAGACTGAGTATACCTTTGTTCTTCTTCATATTCTACATCCTTTCCTCATCTGCCAAAGCGGCCTGAATCATAATCGCACACTCCACTCGCTTTCGTTCCATCTCGCAGCCCACCGGATAGGTCTCATGCAGCGATCCCTTGAACTTATACGCATTCGCCATACAACCACCGCTGCAGTAAAATCTTGCAAAACAATGTCTGCACTCCTCTTTTGAATACACACTACAGCTTCGAAAATCTTCCGCAATCTCCGGGCGAAGAATTCCCTCTTCTACAGTCCCCATCCGAAACTTTTCATCTCCTACAAACTGATGGCACGGGTAGAGATCTCCCCACGGCGTCACCGCCAGATACTCGGTGCCGGAACCACAGCCAGACAGCCTCTTGGCAACACACGGACCACCTTCCAGATCAATCATAAAATGAAAAAACTGAAATCCTTGTCCCGCACGTTTTCGCTCCACCATGATTTTTGCGAGTTTATCATACTCTGCAAATATTTGCGGCAGATCTGCCTCCTGTATCGCATATGGATCGGTATCTTCCCCTACCACAGGTTCTATGGAAATCTGGGTGAAGCCCAGATCTGCAAAATGCAGAATGTCCTTTGAAAAATCTAAATTATTTCTAGTAAACGTTCCACGAATATAATATTTCTCCTGATTCCGGCTCTCGGCAAGCTTCTGAAATTTCGGCACAATCAGATCATAGCTGCCCGCCCCATTTCGAAACGGTCGCATCCGGTCATTGACTTCTTTTCTTCCATCCAAAGAAAGTACGACATTGTCCATCTCCTGATTGATGAATTCCTGGATCTCATCATTCAAAAGCACCCCGTTTGTCGTGACGGTAAAGCGAAAATGCTTATCGTATTGCTTCTCTAATTCTCGTCCATAGACCACCAGATCCTTCACCACTTGCCAGTTCATCAGCGGTTCCCCGCCAAAAAAATCCACTTCCAAATTGCGGCGGTTTCCAGAATGCTCGATCAGAAAGTCCAGCGCTTTTTTCCCCACTTCCAGCGACATCAAAGCTCGTCTTCCATGATATTCGCCTTCTTCCGCAAAACAGTACTTGCAGGCAAGATTGCAATCATGCGCGATATGAAGACAGAGTGCTTTCACCACCGTCTTTCTCTGTTTCACTTCCTCAATATACTCTTCATAAATATCTGGTGTAAAAAGCCGTTCCTGGCGCGTCAGCTCTGTGACTGCTTCCAGCACCTCCCGCAGATCCTCCTCAGAGTACATGTCACCACAGGAATCCAGGAGTTCTCTCCATGTTCCCTCACTTTGCAACGATTCCACCGTATGTTCTCCATTCAACCGGTTTAACACGGCAATCGCATCATACGCAATCGGGTCCACAACATGTACCGAACCGCTGTTTACATCCAGAACAATGCGATATCCATTATTCTGATACTGATGTACCACAACCATTTCCTCCTTACAACAGCACAAAGCAGCGACCGAGGCCGCTGCCCTAACTGATTTCTTTATGTCTGCTGATTTGCTGTGTTCGCAGGTCTGATTCCCTACTGTACAGGAAGTCTTGCAGGCTGACTGACAGGAAGTCTGACACTCTCCGCATCCGCCCTTCTTCACTGTATGATTCAAAGTCTGGGTATTTAATGTCTTAATGTGTTTCATCCTTAAACCTCCTCCAACGCACTGAACGTGCTATTCTGCCATTTATCCTGTATAGTATAGCACAAGCCTTCCTGTTTTGAAAGAGTTTTTTCTGTGTCAAATCCATTTTATTACAATTCAGATCATTGTTCCATCTGTCTTCCCAGAAAATCAGCCGCCGTCTGCGCTACTTTCTGTTCCAAATCTCCAAACTGCTTTTTCTCATCTTTATTCAGAAGTACCACAGAACCAATCACGTCTCCTTCACAGATAATCGGACAAATCACTTCTTCCTTATATTCCAGATCATCTGAGACAATCATGCGATACTGCCTGCTCCCTTTTTCCGCAAGAATCTGTTCTCGACTCTGAATTGCCTGCTCCATATCCGCTGACAGATATTTGTCCGTCAGTCCCTTTTTTCCGTTTCCGGCCGCCGCAACGATCTGATCTGTATCCGTGATACACACGGTACAATTCATCGTCTGCGCGAGACTTTCCGAATATTGCTTGGACAATGTGCTGAGTTCTCCGATTGGAGAATACTTTTTTAAGATGATTTCACCTTCTCTGTCGGTAAATATTTCCAGCGGGTCCGCTTCACGGATCCGAAGGGTTCTTCGTATTTCTTTTGGAATCACGACGCGTCCAAGGTCATCGATCCGCCTTACAATTCCCGTAGCTTTCATAAAAAATTCCTCCATTTATCAGACTTGGTATTTATTATTTGTTGTTCTAGTATCTGTAAATGAAGGAATTTTATACCTCTAATCGCAGTCAAAATTCTTTTATTTTTTCCAGATCAACACACGATTCTCGCCCGCTTTCAGACCTTCCAAAGGTCCAACCACCGGTTTATTTCCTCTTTCATTGCCCAGCAAATCATGATTCAATCGGATCGCACTGCCGTCCGGATTTTCATATCGAGCCTCCGTCAGCCTTGTCATTCCCAGTGTCTGTGTATCAATCTGAAGGGTCTTCAACTTCAATGCCTCTTCCGGTATCGTAATATGAAGATATACTCCCTCCGCTGTTTTTTCAACAGCCAACTTCGGATCTGCTTCACTGATCACGCGATCGCACTCTCTTGCAAATGCTTTTGCCCCGTTGAAATAGACATTCCCATTAATATAGGCTGGCTGCGATACTCTGACATACGGCTTTACATCGCCATTTCCAATCTCCCGGACTCTATCAATATATTCTTCCAGAGAAATTGCCGCATCCTCATAATCCGCGGTTCCATAGTTCTCATCTTCCCCGGGTCTCCCCACAAATATATTCTGATACCACCTGTCATCACTGCCAAATACGACGGCTGTCCCCAGAATTTCGGTGGAATGCGGAAGATGATAAGGGGTGGAGCGATCCAGCACATTATAATGATTTGTAAATCCGCCGCAAAGATTATGTACAAAAGCCGTTCCCTGGGCCGCATTGTCAAAAGTAAACCGATCGGCAAAGATATTATTGTCCACCAGACAAGGTCCGTGTGTCACTTCAATCATAAAGTCCCGATTATTCTCGTCATAGATATTGCAACTCACCCGAGTTCCCTGCGCCTGCCAGTCCAACCATGTACCGAGCGTACAGTCATGAATATAATTATGATGAATCTGCACGTCGATCGCCGCATGAAGTTTGATTCCTCCGATCTCGTGTCCATAAAACTCATGTTTTACCGCGATATTATAGATTTCATTTCCATAAATCTCACTGAAAATACAGCCCAGATGTCCCACGATACCATTCTGTCCACAATCATAAATCACATTGTTTCTTACGATATGCGAACCGATTCTTTCCTTACTCCAACCGATGTGTTTTGCCAGAAAAACAGCTTCCATCTGATTCTGATATCCCGGTTTTCTTCTCCACTTGGTAAATTTATTGTCTCCCGTTGTTTTCTCTTTGCCAAGGCTGACTGCGCTGCATTTCGCATCATGGAATATATTATCTTCAATGATCCAATTTTTACTCCAGTGTGGTCCAATCATTCCCACCTGTTCCGATGTCGGTGGCGCCCATCCTGTCGCAGCCTGTGCCATCTCGAACCCGCGAACTGTAATATAATTCAGCCCTGTTACCTCTGGGAAGAAGCAGCACTTTCTGACGTTGATCTCCACGCACTCTACATTCGGGTCCGCCCCCTGGAAATTTGCAAAGATTACGGTTTTATCCCTCTCGACCTGTGCAAACCATCGGTAAACCGTTCTCTCCGGTTCCTGTACATACTCCTTTTCCCGCCAGGTCGGATTCGGGCTCTCGTGTATTTCCTGCGGATCATACACTTCCTCCAGCGCTCTCGCCTCATAAAACGATTTTCCATTCAGATAGACCTCTCCCAGATGCATCGGCGTGTCGAGAGGCGCCACCATCCAGTCCCCCAGAATCGGAACTGCAAAAGGATTAAACGCCCCGAACAAAGAATTGTCAACTTCCACGCGCCAGACATTCTGTGCAACCTCTGCCCATCCCTTTACGATTTCCGAACCTTTGATCACTACCTTTTCATTTTCTGCCGCCTCATAGACAATACGGCTATCCTCGGAAGTACCACCGTTTGCAGGTTTCACCCACTCTCTGTAAGTTCCCTCTCCTACAATCACAGTATCGCCTGCTACCGCGAGATCTGCTGCACGTTGGATGGTCAGAAATGGACTCTCTTTGGAACCGGTATGATAGTCATCGCCATTTTTTGCTACATAATAGTTCATTGTCTTTTCCTCCATTTTCTCAATACACTGCATTTTAACTGTTCCACGTTGTTCGTATCATCTTAAAGCAGCACAGTACAAAGTTTTGAAATAAAACGCGGCATAACAGTCATCTTTTCATATATTATATCGGTTCATTCGTGACTTTTCTCGCAATAAGTAGTATAATAATAGACAAAATTTGTGCAAAAAGGGATTTCAAGCAGGTTATGATTGGATAATAGGAGGTACGTGATGATATTTTTCGAGACGCATAATCTGAATACACATTCCCCCTACACCATGTACCCTTGCGACGATCTGAACTGGGGTCTCCATTTCCATCGGGCCTATGAGTGCATCTTCGTTGAAAACGGTTTGATTGAATGTGTGATCGGACATAATGACTATCGCTTCTATCAGGGAGAATCTGCTTTTATTATGCCTGACCAACTGCATTCTATCACCACCCCGCGCCATTCCCGCATCATTATTCTGCTGTTCCAGCCGGAGCTGATCGCGGATTTTGACGCTGCGCACAAAGACAAAGTCCCGACGGACAACAAGTTTCGGTTTAATACCGACAATCTCTGGGAACAGACCCGGAATATCTACTCACTGAAATCTTTATTGTATGCAATCTGCGGGACTTTTACTGTACAAAATACATTTATAAAAAAAGAACTTGCTTCACAGGACATTCTGATTCACAACCTGATCGCTTACATCAACGACCACTACACCGAGCAATGTTCCCTGAAAGATGTGGCCCATTGCTGCGGCTGCGATTACTACTATGCGTCCAAATTCTTTGTCAAAGCAACACGGATGGGATTTTCTGATTACGTCAATCAGCTGAGAATCAATAAGGCATGCTATCTGATCAGAAGCACAGACGATAATTTACTGACCATTTCTGATAATTGCGGGTTCCATTCTCTGAGAAGTTTTAACCGAAATTTCTTGAAATATTGCGGATGTACGCCTTCGGAATATCGGGAAAATGGAGGGTGAGAAAGACAAGAAGCCATTTCTTTCAAATCTCTTTGAAACTTAGTGGTTGGTCATTGCTTCTCTTGTTTCTTCGTTGGGTATATCCATAGAAATTTGAAATGGAATTCGTTGCTCTCTGACTGCTTGTTTTGCCGATATTGTAAAAAAAGTCGTCATATCCATCCCAAGATTAGAAACCAATTCTTGTAATTGAGATTTCAAACCTTCATCAATCCGCATTGTTATATTCGTTGTTGCCATAATATTCCCTCTCTTTCTTTTCAATTTTATATTATCCAAGGGAAATTTTGTTAATACAATATGTGTGCATTGCACAACAATCGTAAGTTTGTCTGAAAGGATCGAAAGACCATCACATACTATAAATTACCTTTCCATCTTTTATGGTCTCTAACACCCGAATATCCTTTATCTCAGACACCTCCACCTCTAACGGAGATCGGTCCAATATAACAAAATCAGCCCGTTTTCCAACCTCAATGCTCCCTTTCTCCTTTTCTTCAAAGTATTGATATGCCGCATTGATCGTGACGGCTTTCAAGGCTTCATAGGCGGTAATTTTCTGTTCCTCCCCGATCACGTGACCGTTGCGGCTGATCCGATTCACCGCACACCAGACAGAATGCAGCATATCCGGTTTTGTAACAGGTGCATCCTGATGGAAGTCAACGATTACACCTCTGTCCATCGCGTCTTTTACCGGACTGATATGATTTCCCCGCTCCATTCCCAGATTCTTTAAATGAATATCTCCCCAGTACCAGACGTGTCCGATAAATATAGATGCTATCATGTGCATTTTGGCCATTCGATCCAATTGATCGTTGCGTACGGTCTGACAATGTATCATCACCGGCCGCAGTTCCACTCCTTTCCCCACATCAGCCATACACTCCTCATAAATATTCAAAAACTGTTCGGAAGCCTCATCCCCATTACAGTGGGCAAGCAGCTGCCTCCTTTCCGTTATCGTCTGCATGACATATTTCCTCACCGTGCAGTCATCCATCGCAGGATAACCACGATAACCATCCCTTTCACCTATATAAGGCTCCGACAACCACGCAGATCGACCTTGTGGAGAACCGTCCAGGATCATCTTATATCCACCAATTTTCAAATGATTTTCATAGGTTCCATCAAACTTTTTATAGTTATCCATGATTTCTGCCCCGTTTGCCGCAATCAGAGGATATGCCACTACGTCAATTTTTAATTGCTGTGAATCGGCCATCTGCTTCAAAAGCAATAGATCGGTAGCCGTGGACGCTCCGTCCTGCGCTGTCGTAATCCCGTTTTCGATATATACCTTTTGCATATTTGCCATCACAGCAGTGATATCCAGATGCATCCTATTTTGTATTGCGCTCTGTACAATCGCCAGGCCTGCCTCCTCCACATACCCGCTCGGTTCTCGACTTCCATTCAGTCTCCCTATGATACCGCCTTTCGGATCTTCTGTTTCCGCATTCACTCCGGCCAATGCAAGCGCTGCACTGTTTATACAACCCAAATGTGCAGAGACATGTAGAATCATAATTGGAACTTCTTTACTCACTTTGTCCAGGATTCTTTTGTCCGGATGACATCTCTCTTTTAAGAAATTATGATCGTATCCATATCCAAGCACGACATCATCTTTGCCCATATTTTGCGCTGTCATATATTCTTTCAGCACGGATAGAATATCCTCAAACGATTCGCAGCCTGATAAATCTGCAAAGCATGACATCTGTCCATTCATCACAATATGGCTGTGCGAATCTATAAAGGAAGGCATGAGACACCTTCCCTGTAAATCAACCCATTCCGTATTTGCGGAGGCTTTCTCTCTTAACAAATCCATGGAGCCGACCTCTTGAATTCTTCCATCGTTTATCAACACAGCTTCCGGCATGACTCCTGTAGAACAGCCTGCCATCGTAATTATTTTTCCATTATAATAAAGTTTTTCCACGACAATCCTCCTCAATCTATCCCTTCCAACTATACGTTTTTTTACCCCAGGATTTGTCAATTTCAAAATGGCCAGATATATCAGCGCGCATAAAACTAGTAACATCATCGCCAGATTCATAGCAAGATATCCTGATGCAAACGCTAAAATAATCATATATACCGGAATGAAAACAAGCATCACGAGATTACATGCCCCCAATTCCACACATGTAGGAGTTTCTAAATCAGGATCGACAATCCGGATCAACGAAATACCGCTGGGCACCGTTCCTGTGCAGGTTCCATATAATCCTAACGTCCTTTCAAAATCGTTGCTTCCGTCCATCCGGTAATCTTATTCTGCAGTACTGTTTCCTGAAGAAAGTCAATCTTCAGTTTTCTCATCAGCCAGCAACAAGATATGCCGCATACATCCCATTCATAAACATCATATTACTCATAGATGTTCCCAGAAAACTCGGAAGATATCCCAAAAGTTTCGATATTCCTACTGCCAGAACATAACAAATCCCGATTAGCACAAAAATCCTTTTAAAATCCGCTCATCCAATGTTCCATAGTTTTCACGATACTTTCAGATAATAGTCAAGCATGGATATACAATCCCTGCCTGGCTATTATTTTATTAGTAAGGGCTACGCTTAACATCTGCAATGTCCTCCAGAAACCTTCCGGCTAGCGTTTTCATTAATCAAGCCAACCTGCGAACCGTAACTGCACCAGTTCTTCTGTGGAAGATAGATTGCACAGAATATAGTATTTGCCATAGAAATATGGTATACTATAAGTAATTTAAAGCAACTGGAGGAATTTTTATGACAGCAAAAGCAGCGTGGGATTACGCTATTGGAATGATTAAAGTGGATGGGCTTGAACCAACTGAAGACTTTAAAAAATATATTGAATTGGAAAAAGCTGGCAAGGCTACCACGGAAGACCTTAAACAATACTTGGATAAAAAGTACAAGGTGAAACAGGATGTTTGATCCATACGTGTATCCCAGTACGGATGTATTAAAGAATATCCTGGATATCAAAGACAGAAAAAAACTGGACGATGCTGAGGCGGATTATGTTTCTTTACGCCTCCGGGAACTTGTAGAGAACCCATTGGCGGGAGATTATGGCTTTACTCATATAACCAAAATGCATAAATATATTTTCCAGGATATTTATGAATGGGCTGGAAAAATCCGCACAATTAACATGGAAAAGGAAGAGCCGGCGCTGGGTGGACTATCCATAGAATATTCTGATAAAGCTGAGATTAGAGAAGACTTGTCCCAGGCTTTGGTGAGAATGATTTCGCGCCATTGAAAAGAACTGTCTTTGGATGACAGGGCGAAGTGTTTCTCGGAAGATTTGGCAGCGGTATGGAAAGTACATGGCTTCCGTGAAGGCAATACCCGTCTGACCGTTACTTTCTGCTGCCAATTCATTGAGGCACAAGGAATCCCTGTTGACCGGTCAATTTTCGAGAAACACAGCACATATGTCCGGACTGCACTTGTCGCTTACTGCGCGGTATTCCATGATTTAGGCGATTTGTCTAAAAAAGAGTATCTGGAAAGAATAATCAGGGATGCCTTAGAGGGTGCTGCCGCCGTTCCTGATAGTAGACAAGAAAATACGCCGTGCCCTGCCCGATTCCCAGACTTACGCGAAAACATCAATAAACTCCATACTACTGAACTTGGATATCTCCGAATTCGAAAAAATTTAGCATTAAACACCGCCGATGTTGTAGAATATTGTAAAAATAAGATTCTGGACAAAGATTGCAAAATCTATCGCCAAGGAAAAAACTGGTACTGTGAAATAGATCATATAAAGATCACAGTTAACGCCTATAGCTATACAATTATCACAGCACATATAACGAAATAGATCAAAACATCTTTGCCGGAATCTCAAAATTTCAAAAACTCTGATTCCAACAAAGATGTTTTTCATTGCATGTTTATAGTGAAAACTGAATTTTCACTTTCTTTATTTCTTTCCACCAATTACATTATCCACAAAGAAATCCTGTGCCAGAATATCCTCATCGCTCATAGTCTCGCCTTCTTCAACAAGTACATTTCCCTGATCGTCTTTCAGTTCTCCGCTGTAAACTACAACTTCACCACTGCTGATCTTCTCTTTCAACTCGTTTACTTTCGCCTGAATGTCTTCCGGCACCAGATCCTCATTGAAGTCAGCTAATTTCGCACAATCACCACCTTCATAGTAATCTGCAGAGATATCAATTGTTCCATCGGCTGTCTTTGTCATGATATCCTCAAAAATCGGAACCCAATTCCACATAAAGGATGTCATAACAGCTCCCGGAGCAGAATCTTTCATATCAATGTTGTACCCGACACAGTATGCACCGTTTTCTTCACAGGTCTGTGGAACTGCAGGTGAAGACGCTTCCATTCCCATGTATTTGATTCCATTGTCAATCAGAGTCTTTGCATTCTGGGACTCGATGTCCAGATCATACCAGCTGTCCGCCCAAAGTACCTGAACGGTTGCATCCGGATTTGCATATTTTGCGCCGAGTGCAAAGGAATTCAAAGCGGTACGCACGGAAGCCTCATCCATGCTTGCACAGAAACCAAGCTCATTAGAGCCTTCATTCATCAGCGCGCACATATAACCTGCCAGGAATTCACCTTCGTATCCACGAATCTGGAATTCGATGATATTCTCGTATACGTCATTGCTCTGCTGTGCAAAAACAACGTCCGGGTACTCCTCCTGCATCTCTGCCAGAATTGTGGAATATCCTGCAGAGCAACCAAAGATAATGTCCGCGCCGTTATCTACCAATTCCTCCACAGTAGACTCAACAAGCGCCGTGTCTTCCTCCGAAATTTCCTCCATAGTCAGCAGATTTGTGGATGTATCAATTCCCAGATTCTCGCAAGCCTGAAGCATACCTTCATGCATAGCCTGTCCCCATCCACCGTCTTCTACTACAGAATACTGGATCTCACCAATGATCAGATCCTCAACTGCCTTTGTCTCACCGGCTGCAGAACTAGAATCATCCTTGTCATCCGTTGAACCCGATCCACTGGAACCACATCCGGCTACCAGCGCACCTGTCATCGCTACAACCAGTAACAAACTAAGTAATTTCTTTTTCATCTTTCTCCTCCTACGTTGTATTAAAGAGTAACTATCTATCTGTAACATCCGGTATACTTTTAACAGAAAATATTTTCCCCTGCCAAAACATACAGCATGGGAATCCACAAGGGAAGCTTTCCGGATTATTACATTCCTATATGAATTCCGATTCCCAGACCTTTCCATCTGCAAATCGCTCTGACGGCACGTTACCTACTTTCTCTGTCATAAGGTTTCGCAAGCGCTGCCGGTTCCGCCGTATGTTTCTTTCGGAAATTTCCCGTCGACAAGATAAATGCCACCACCGTTGCAATATAAGGAAGCATACTGTAGATTTCCGTCGGCACCTGCGGCAGATAAATCTGAAGATTGCTTCCCAGACAACTGATAAAGCCAAACAACAACGCTCCTGCCGTAAGTATTACCGGATTCCAGGAAGAAAATGCCACCAAAGCAAATGCAATCCATCCTTTTCCTGCCGTCATTCCACTGCTCCAGAAATTGGTATTCGCAAGAGACACGCATGCGCCGCTTATCGAGATCATCATGCAGCCGAAAATCACATATCCATAGCGCATGGCAAACACATTCTCCCCAGCGGCATCCAAAACTGCCGGATTTTCTCCCAATGCGCGAAGTTTTAATCCATATCTTGTCTTATAAATATAAAATGTCGAAATCGGTACAATAAAATACATGGCATACACCAGAAGATTTTGCTGAAAAAAGATTTCCCCCAAAACGGGAATCTGTGACAACAACGGAAGCTTAATCGTTCCAAATTTCAGATTCGCAGCCACACCCGCCACACCTTTTCCAATAAATCCGCTGAGTCCCGTACCAAACACCAGCATCGCCATCCCGCATACCGTCTGATCCGACTGCAGCGTAACCGTCAGAAACGCAAACACCAACCCTAATAATGCCCCAGTCAGCAACACTACTAAAAAAGAGAGGAACAAATTCTGTGTATGGACCGCCGCAATATATCCGCTGACGGCGCCCATCAACATGATGCCTTCCACACCCAGGTTCATGATGCCCGCCCGTTCTGTGAAGGTTTCTCCGATTCCCGCATACATGACGGATACCGCATATACAATTGCTCCAGAAAAGAGGGATATGATCAAATCCATCAGGCATCCACCTCCTTATTTACTATGAGCTTGTACCGCTGAAAGAAGTCTCCCGCGATCACAAAAAGCATCACCGTTCCCTGAATCATCGTTGCGATCTGCGTGGGAACTCCCATCACTTGAACGGTCGCACTGCTGTTTTGCAGACCGGCAAACAGAATAGATACGACGACGACAACCAGCGGATTCAGTCTACTCAGATAGGCTATAACGATCGCAGTATACCCAGCATTGTTCGGCATTCCTTCCATAATCCTGTGGGAAACACCCGCATACTGGACAAATCCAGCCAGTCCAGCCAATCCTCCACTGAGTCCCATGGCAAGCAGTATATTTTTTTTCATATTGATTCCTGCATATTTTGCTGCACTTGGACTGTATCGGATCACAGACAGTTGATATCCATCCGTCGTATATTTATACGCAAGAAAAATCAGAACCGCAATCAGGATGCCCCAGATCAGTCCCACACTTATTCCCGTATTTCCCAGATCGGACAGTTCCAGTCCTTTGGGAATCCTCTCTGTCTGTCCGACGTTTTGACCTTCCATCTTCCAAGGCCCTAGACAGAGATAACTCAATATAATCAATGCAATGTAATTCAACATCAACGTCGTGATACTTTCATTGACATCCCACAAAGCCTTTGGAATCGCACAAAGCAATGCCCAGAACGCTCCTCCGGCAAAACTCAAAAGCGCCACAATCAATATTCCGAACGGCCCCTCGATCTCAGGACCAAACAAAACAAACGCCCCTCCGGCGATGACTCCGATCGCATACTGGCCTTCCGCACCGATATTGTTCAAATTCATTTTAAAGGTCAGTGCAACTCCGAGACCACAGAACATCAAAGGCAGACTAGCCGCAATCATCTTCTCAATTCCTTTTTTGGACAGAAAAACTTTGGTCAGCATTTTTCCATATACTTCCAAAGGATTAAATCCAACTGCTGCAATCACGATTCCGCAGAACACAAAGGCAAGCGCTGTAAAAATCAGAGAAGTAATCACCACTCGCAGCACACTTTGCCTATCTCTTTTTTCAAACCTGAATTTACGATTCATAACGCTCACCCGACATTAGTACTCCTACCTTTTCATAATCAGCCTGATC
The DNA here is from genome assembly GCA_022790755.1 of Hespellia sp. Taxonomy (GTDB): domain Bacteria; phylum Bacillota; class Clostridia; order Lachnospirales; family Lachnospiraceae; genus Mediterraneibacter_A. The sequence continues at coordinate 16,138 of JAAVXR010000084.1, forward strand.
GCGGTCCAATATCGCCATCATCTCACCGTCACATAACACGCCAATTCGATCTGCCATCTGAAAAAGTTCATCCAACTCTTCCGAAATCAGCAATACGGCCACACCTTTCCTGCATTGTTCCAATAAGATCTCATGGATCGCCTCCGCCGCACCGATATCCAATCCACGACACGGATAGGCGGCGATCAGAAGCGCAGGATTTCCTCCAATTTCTCTTGCCACCAGCAATTTTTGCTGATTTCCTCCGGACATGAGAGATACCGGAGAATCTGCTCCCGCAGTCTTGATTGCATACCGCTTGATTTCCTCTTCTACTGTACTTCCAATGGATTTCCATTTCAACAGATGATGTTTGCTAAATGCATCCGCATCATACGCTTTCAGTATTCGGTTTTCTTCCATATTCATTCCGGGAACCAATCCCATATGCAGTCGATCTTCCGGGATAAATGCAACCCGCTTCCGAATGTATTCCCGAACGCCAAGTCCTGTGAGATCTTCCCCTTCAACGGTGATCTTACCGGATTCTACCGGACGCAAGCCAGCGATTGCTTCTGCCAGTTCCTTCTGTCCATTCCCGGCGACGCCCGCAATTCCAAAGATCTCTCCCTCGTGGATATCCAATGAAACCTGCCGCACGGCCGGAAGCCCACGATCATTTTTCACATGTAACTGCTCCACTTTAAGAATCACCTTCTCGGTCTTGGTGTCACCCTCGTTTTTTTTCTGCTGCAGCTCCCGTTCTCCGACGACGGCTTTCGTCAGCCGCTCTACCGTTGCGTCTTTCACCGACATGGTATCCTCTACTCGCCCACCTTTTAGCACCGTCACCCTATCGGCGAATTGCATGACCTCATTCATCTTATGAGAAATCAGAACCACGCTCTTGCCGCTCTCTGCCATCTTCCGAAGCACTTTAAACATCTCTTCGGCCTCCTGCGTGGTAAGCACCGCCGATGGCTCGTCCAGAATCAAAATATCGGCACCCCGATAGAGCAGTTTGATGATCTCCACTCTTTGCTGCTCGCCGACGGAGAGCTGCCAGATCCTGGCCGCCGGATCAATATCCAGATGAAATGCTCTCGAACACTCCGTGATTGCGTCTTCCATTTCTTTTTTCTTTAAGATTGTGCTGCACTCCGGCATATACAGGAAAACATTTTCCGCAGCTGTCAATGTGGGAATCAACCGAAAATGCTGATGCACCATACCGATCCCCATTTCCACGGCCTGCCGGGGAGACTTGATATCCACCCGCTCTCCCTTATAATAAATCTTGCCAGAATTTGGTTTGTAGATTCCGGTCAGAATATTCATAAGGGTACTCTTGCCGGCACCGTTTTCTCCCAGAAGCGCGTGAATTTCCCCGGGATACAGTGCCAGATTCACATCCTGATTTGCAATCACATTACCAAATCGCTTCGTGATATTGCGCATTTCCAGAATTGGCTTTTCCATTTGCGTACTCTCCATCTTTTGAAATCGTTCTTATCCTACTTGCTTTCTATCTCTACCGGTATGAAAGAAAACGTGGTGACATCAAACAATCCCATATCCGTCAATTTCACTTCCGGAATCACGGCAAGCGACATGAAGCACAATGTCATCACCGGTTCTACATCTCCGCAGATTCCAAGCTCTGCATAAGCTTTCTCATGGATCGCCGTCAGCTTCTCGTCCACCCATTCACCGCTTTGATCACTCATCAAACCTGCAATCGGCATCGGCATACTCTCGATCACTTTGCCGTCTTTGACCAGAACAATTCCACCTTCCTGGGCAATCAGGCTGTTTACTGCAAATTCCATCTCCTCATCGCTGACGCCGACCACAATGATATTATGGGAATCGTGCGCGATGGAAAGCGCAACAGCTCCTTCTTTGATCCCATATCCTTTCAGGAATCCACAGGCCACGTTTCCAGTTCCCTGATGCCGCTCCACCACGGCAACTTTCACGATATCAACCTCTGGATCTCTGACAAATTCCCCCTGATCATCCAGTTGAATCTCCGCCGTCGTCTTCTCCGTCACGACACCGCCCGGCAAAATACCGATCACATTGACTTGATTCGATTTCAGATGCATTTTCAGTTTGTCTGAAGAAAAGTCTTTTACGATCACACTTCCTTTTACGGAAGAAATATCATAGAAATCAATCTCCGGCAGATAGTTTCCTTCCTCTGCCACGAGTTCTCCTGCTGCCAACACCCGATTCACATGGAACGCTTTCAGATCATCCAGTAATACTATGTCTGCACGATATCCCGGTGCGATTGCACCGCGGTCTTTCAAGCCAAAACATTCTGCCGCATTCAATGTCGCCATGCGAATCGCTGTAATCGGCTCCACACCCTCTTCCACACAGATGCGCAGGTGGTTGTCCAAATGGCCTTCGTGCAGGATCGTCTTCGGCTGACGATCGTCCGAACACAGAAGACAACGTCTGCTGTTCATCGGTGTCATCCCTTTGATCAGGGTACTTAAATTATGACATGCGGATCCCTGACGCAGAAGAATATACATTCCTCTGTCCAGACGTTCCTTCATCTCTTCCACCGTAGAGCATTCATGATCTCCCAGAATACCGGCTGCAGCATACGCATTCAAATCTTTCCCTACAATTCCGGGGCCATGTCCATCAATAAATTTTCCTGCCCTCTTTGCAACCAAAAGCTTCTCCAAAGTCCCATCATCCGCTGCAATCACGCCAGGAAAATTCATGAACTCTCCCATGCCAGCGATTCCTTCTCTCGTGATAGGCTCTTCCATCTCCGGCGCATCAATCACCGCACCGGCATGCTCAAATGGAGTAGCCGGCACACAGGAAGGCAGCTCATACTTGATATCCAACACCGTCCGCTTCGCCGCTTCCATCATATAGTCCAATCCCTGAATTCCACAGACATTCACGATCTCATGCGGATCCGCCATAATGGTGGTTCCTCCGTGCGGAACCAACAGACGACCAATCTCTTCCGGACTCACATAGGAAGACTCAATATGAATATGACTGTCAATAAATCCAGGCGCCGCGTATCTTCCCTGTGCATCAATCACCTGCTCGCCTTCATATTCACCGATTCCGGCAATCTGTGTACCGCTGATCGCGATATCCCCTTCCGTAATCTCCCCGGAAAATACATTGACAACCTTACAGTTCTTTATCACAACATCAGCCGGAATTCTTCCCGCTGCGGTATCAATCAGTTTCTTCAACGCCTCTTTCTCTTTCATGGCAGGCTCCTTTCTATTTCTCGGTTAATTTCAAGATCGGATCAAAAATCTTTAGATTGACGTAATCCACCGGTCCTACATCTGTAATCGCATAATCTGGAATCGCCGTGATTGGCAGGAAGAACATGTACATCATCGGATCAGGCAGGTCCGAACCAAGACTTCTGACCGCCTCGTCGATCTTCTGTTCCTGCTTGGCAATCTCAGCCGGCTCACAGTCGCTGACGATTCCGCCAACTGGTAACGGAAGAAATTCCAGAATCTTTCCGTCGGCCACCACGACTTGTCCACCGCCATGCTCAATCACATAATTGGCGGCGACAGACATATCTTCCGCACTGACTCCCATAACCACCAAGTCATTATCATCGGGCGCCGCGGAGGATGCCATCGCCCCTTTCTTTAACTTCCATCCGGAACAAAATGCAAGAGACTTGTTCCCGTTTCTCCCAAAGCGCTCCAGCACGGAAACCATAGCCACATCCTGCTCGGTGTCTGGAAGCACGATACCGTTCTCCACTTTCAGAACCACATCCCGTCTCTTCCGCACGAAAGGTCCTTTGACATCCATCGCGAGCACATCTGCTTCTCCATTTGCAATGGAAACTTTATATTCGAAGTCTTCTTTGGTCGTCAACTTACACTTCATGGTATGTTTCAGCACATCGCTTCTCTCTGGCGCTTTCAGCTCATAGGTCAGCGCGTGATTCTCAGCCACCATATTTCCATTCGTCATGACTTTTTTCACTTCAAAATGTTCCATACTGTCCACAAACAGAATATCCGCGATTCTTCCCGGAGAGATGGAACCTACCAGGTGGTCAATCCGGTACGCTTCCGCGCTGTTGATCGTCGCCATCTGGATAGCAGTCATCGGTTCCACGCCAGCCCGAATCGCCAGACGCACAACATTGTCCAGATGCCCCTTCTCCAGCACATCGCTCGCCTTGACATCATCCGTACAGAAGCTGACACGCCGCGCAAACGCCGGATTCACCTCCGTAACCGCCTTGATATTCTCCTGCAGGAAATGTGTCACCGAGGATTCACGAATCAGCATATGCATACCTTTCCTCATCTTCTCCACCACTTCCTCATGCGTATAACTCTCATGATCCAGTCTGACGCCGCCACAGAGATAACCGTTCAGATCATTGCCGACAGCCATCGGAGCGCAACCGAATACGGGAAGCCGATTTCGAAACGCCTCCGCAATGGCTCCCAGCGTATCCTCATCTTCTTCTTGGAGGAACTCGCGCACCGTCTCCCAGACGCCAAAACACTCCGGCCACTTCTGCACTTCTGCATGTACTTCTTTCGTAAAATTAAAGGAGACCGTAGACTGTGGAATCGTATACGGCGTTTTATATGGTGCTCCCCAAAATACTTTCAGAGGACTCTTCTTCACTTCGTCCATCACTTCACGAAGCCCCTCCAGACCAGATACTGCGATATACTCGTCCAATCCAGAGATCATGCTAGTGGTTCCTCTCGGTACCACCGCTTTCGCATAGCTCGTGATGCTGAGTTTACTACACTCACTATGAATATGACCATCAATCATTCCCGGGGTCAGATAATATCCTTTTGCGTCAATCATCTCCGTCTCCGGGCCAATGTAATCTTCCACATCTCCAACTGCAACTATGGTATCCTTATAAATCGCAATATCTGCCGGATACACTTCACTGGACATTACATTGACAAGCTGACCGCCCTTGATGACCTTGTGTGCGGGAATCTTCCCGCGCCCTGCACGAATCAGCTCCTTGAGTGTTTCCATTGTTCTTTCCATTATTGAATCCTCCTCGTCATTGTACAAAACACGATTGATAAATACAGTGAAAAGATACATTGTCCGTGAAACGGCTTGACAGGCTTCCCGTCCTGCAATGTATCTTCGAAGAATTTTAAATTTTGAACTTGTAATTATAATAGCACATCTTAGAAATATGAAAACAGAATTTCACAATTATTTTTTCGGATATGTATTTATAAGTACAACTAATATATATTTGTTAACTATAAAGATCAATCTCCGCCCGGCCTGCTTAGGACAGCATTCCTCCGATCATACCACCCCCGGCACACAACAAAAACGTAGTGACGGCATTGGTTCCATTTCCTTCTAACGTATGATACACCCCAATCGTGATCAAAAGAAGCAATGAAAAATACAAAACGCCAATCACCAGACCCCAGAGGAATTTATGGACTTTTGTCATCTTCCCGAGTACAAATCCCCCAATAAAAGTAGACACCACATAGATCACAATGATCGCTCCGGTTACGATCTCCTCCGAAAGATGAAATCGGTAAAGCAAAAATGCCAGTATCACCAGAAAAACACTGGTGACGGCATATGACATAAGCAATGCTTTCAATACCCAAACTGGATAAGAATTCTTTTTCATCTTTTTTTCCATCATTTCCTCCATTCCGTGCGCGCTTTACAGCACAAACAGATAATATATAGTCTTTCAGATATACCTATTCATATGCCCGATTTCCGGATTATATTCGCTGCTGCACATGATTTCCTCCATTCTGTGCGTTTTTCAACACAAACAGGTATGGGCAATCTGAAAACACAAAAAACATCTGATCTGGTATATTCCGGCAATCACCAGATACACCCAAATCAGATGTTTCTACTTATTTTTCTTTATTCATCCTGCGTGTCTTCTTCGTCCGTTTCATCCGCCGTTGTATCTGAGCCAACCGCGTACTCCTCATCTTCTTCCTGTTTCAGAACAACGCCCTGATTTGCAAAACTGATCTGCCTCCAGGCATTTTTGTGCTCTACAATTGTCGTCTCCTCTCTCCATTGTTCCATCAGAGAGTCATACTGCTCCTGCTTACGTTCATTTACAATCTGTTCTTTTTTGGCATCCGTTGCTTCCCGATCCAGGAGACTTACCAACTTGAGTACATAACACCCTGTATCCGTTTCAATCACATCCGAAAGTTGTCCTTCCTGCTCCATCGCATTTGCAGCCTTCATCACATCCTCCGGAAGATTCTGAGACTTTGCATCAAACGTCATCGTCTGCACTTCATACCCTGCTTCTTTCGCCGCAGCCTCCAGGTCCGGATTTTCCGCTTCCTTTAATGGTTCCACAAAAGTCTGCGCATCACTCAACTGCTGCGCTTTCTCTTCGTCCGTCATACCCTCTGAAGTTCCGTCTTCCTTCTGCTTTACATAGTTAAATGCAATAAACTGCATGCTTTTCTGAGCCGCATTCTCATCCGAAACTTCTTCATCCACACCGGACTTCATCGCTTCATCCATCTTTTTCTGAATCGTAAGAAGTTCCAAAACTTCTGTCACATATTCCTCTTCTGCAGAAATCACTTCCTTATTGTCCAGAGAGTTATTCTCCAAAAAAGTGGACACTGTTTTTGCAATCTTCTGCTGCTCCTCCTCCGTCAACTCCACTCCATATTCTTCCATATGAGCTTTCATAAGGTAAAGATTTTCCAGGATCTCCAACATGGAATCCTTAATACTTTCCTCATAGGTCTTCCCTTCTTCCATCTCAGTATTCCACATATCTTCACCCATAAAACTGCTGTAATAGGTCTCATACTGAGCCTGCTCCATCCGCGTATAGAAATTCGCCACCCCGATCGTTATTTTATCATCCCCTACTTCCGCGAGAACCTTTGTGTTATCAAGTTTCCCACAACCTGTCAGAGACAACACCCCCAAAGTGAGCGTCAACATCAAAACCAGAAGTTTCGTTTTCATATGTTTCATCAATTATCCTCCTAAGTTCACTGTGGACTCTGCGGTACAACAACTCTCCGCCTGCCCTATCTCGTCCATTATATCCTTTTTTTATCATTCAAGCAATGCTTTTATATCAATCAACAATTTTTTCACAAGTTCCAAAATATCCTCATCTTTGCGCCCTGCAGTTTTATTCTTCTTCTCATAAATAAAATACGGAGGCGTTTCTGTGCGGAAAATCAACGCACCTTTGTACTTTTGAAGCAATCCCGGTATCTTCGCCGGAACCACCCCCGCTTTCTCATACATCATAAATTTAAACGCATTTCCTTTTTGCTCCACCGCCGTCACACAGGCAGTGTGCGCAAGTGCTTTTAAATTTGCCACCTCTAAGAGCTGCTGTATTTTTCTCGGAACGTCTCCGAAACGATCCATCAATTCCTCCAGCATATCATCCATTTCTTCCTCATTTTCAATGGCAGCGACTCGCTTATACACGTCCAGCTTCTGATACTCATTGGGAATATACGTATCCGGAATGTATGCATCCACATCCAGGTCAATCGTGGTGGCATAGGACTCTTCTTCGATCTCCCCTTTCATCTGTTTGACCGCTTCATTCAACATTTTACAGTACAGATCATAACCAACCGCTTCCATATGTCCATGTTGTTCCGCTCCCAGAAGATTACCTGCCCCACGAATTTCCAGATCCCGCATTGCAATTTTAAAACCAGAGCCCAGATCGGTAAACTCGCGGATCGCAGCCAATCGTTTTTCCGCCACTTCCTTCAGTAATTTGTCTCTCCGGTAAAACAAAAACGCATACGCCATCCGGTTCGAGCGTCCTACTCTGCCGCGCAACTGATAGAGCTGTGACAATCCCATGCGGTCGGCGTCATGGATAATCATCGTATTTACATTGGAAATATCCAGCCCGGTTTCTATGATCGTCGTCGATACAAGGACATCAATCTCCCCGTTGATGAAATCATACATAATGTGCTCCAGCCTGTGTTCCTGCATCTGCCCGTGAGCAAACGCCACATTGGCCTCCGGTACCAGACGCTGAATGTTTCCGGTGATATCCTCGATATCTTGCACCCGATTGTACACATAGTATACCTGGCCATTTCTTGACAACTCTCGTTCAATTGCCTCCCGAATCATCTCTTCATTGTACTCCAGCACATACGTCTGAATCGGCATACGGTCCATAGGAGCTTCCTCCAGAACACTCATATCCCGAATGCCGATCAGACTCATATGCAATGTCCGCGGAATCGGGGTGGCCGTCAGAGTCATCACATCGACATTCTCTTTCATTTTCTTGATCTTCTCTTTGTGTGTCACTCCAAAACGCTGCTCTTCATCAATCACCAGAAGCCCGAGATTTTTAAACTGCACATCCTGCGACAGTACACGATGTGTGCCAATCACAATATCTACCATTCCTTTTTTGAGGTCTTCCACCGTTTTTTTCTGCTGCGTTGGAGTTCGAAACCGACACAGTAGATCCACGCGCACCGGAAAATCCTTCATACGTTGAACAAAAGTATTGTAATGTTGCTGTGCAAGTATCGTCGTCGGAACTAGATAGACTACCTGCTTATTCTCCTGCACGGCTTTGAATGCGGCACGGATCGCAATTTCTGTCTTTCCATACCCGACATCTCCGCAGATCAGACGATCCATAATCTTATTGCTCTCCATGTCCTGTTTCACGGCTTCAATCGCCTGCAACTGGTCTTCCGTCTCTTCAAACGGAAACATCTCTTCAAATTCCCGCTGCCAGACGGTATCCTCGCCATATCGATAGCCTTCCTTCGACTGGCGAACGGCATACAGTTCTACCAGATCCCTTGCGATCTCCCGTACAGCGCCTCGCACCTGTTTTTTGGTTCTGCTCCACTGCGCCGTACCCAACTTATTCAATTTCGGTTTTCTGGCGCTGGCATCCGCATACTTTTGAATCAAATCCAGCTGCGTCGCTGGAATATAAAGAGTACCTCCCCCCGCATACGAGATTTTCATATAATCTTTGGCGATTCGCTCTACCTCGATCTTCTCAATCCCCTGATAGATCCCTACCCCATGATTCTCGTGAACGACATAATCTCCAATCTTCAACTCGGAAAAACTCTGAATCTTCTGACCTTCATATGTTTTTCGCTTTTTCCTTTTTTTCTTTCTGCCAAAAATATCGCTCTCGGATATTACCATAAACTTCAGCATCGGATATTCATACCCTTCGGCCACATGACCATAGGCTACCAGAATTTCTCCCGGAAGCACCTCTCTTTCCATATCCTCGCTGTAAAAACTACTCAGATCATACTCCCGCAGATCTTCCGCAAGACGCCTCGCTCTGGTTCTGGAGCCGGAAAGCAACACGACACGGTATCCTGTACGCTTTAACCGTTTCAAATCCCGCGTCAGTGTCTCAAAACTATTGTTATAGGGATTGACTCTTTTTGCCTCAATTTGAACGGTATCCCGCAGCCGAAATCCCTTGCAATCTGTCTGCAAAGTGGCAAATCCAACAGAAGCGTATTGATTGATACGGTCCAACACCGTTTCCGACCGCAAAAGCACAGGCATGGATGAGCCTTCCTCCATATCTGCCAATTCCCGCTTTTCGTAGCTTTCCAGCACTTCCATTTCCACCGCTGCGGCGTGTTCCAATAACCGTGAAGGCTCATCCAACATCAGAATCGTGTCCTCTTTTGGAAAATAATCCAGAAAGGAAACCGGAACATTTCCAGTCATCTCTGTCGCCGGATATATGGTAATCTCCTGCAAGTTCTCAATCGAGCGCTGACTTTCCACATCAAACGTTCGAATGGAATCCACTTCATCTCCCCAAAGCTCGATGCGGACGGGAACCTCCTCCGTCAGCGGATAGATGTCCAGAATTCCCCCGCGAATTGCGAATTGTCCAGGTGTATCCGTCTGTATCTCCCGTTCATAACCTACACGCGACAGATACTGTTCCATCTGTCCCATATCCATCGTCTGACCACTTCTGATCGGAAGAATACACTTCTTTATTTCAGCTAAATCGGCCAGACCATCCATAAATCCATCAACCGTCGTAATAATCGTCAGGCCATCCTGACTTTCCAGGATTTCCTGGATCACCGCCATTCGCTGTTGCAGCAAATACTTCCCCTTAATATCCGCATGATAAAAGAGCATATCTTTTGCCGGATAGAGATAAACGTGTTCATCTAGAAAGCGGTATTCATCGTACAGCCTGCCTGCTTTTTCCGCACTGGAAAGAACGATGATTTTATAAGAAAAATCATCGCTCAGTGCATACATCAAATGTGTTTTCTGTGACCCGCTGCAATTGGAAACCAGAAGCATTCCCGGCGCAGCCGCCCTATCTTTGTATACTTTTTCGTATTCCGCCAGTTCCCCAAGCGGTGCGAACAATGCCTGCATACTCTTCTATACTTCCTTCTTTTTTCGATTAAACTCGTTCATGGCCGCCTGAACCTCATCTTGCACCAGCATGCCGACCGCATACACTGCATGCTGAAATCCTTCTTCCATATGTTCCTGCTCTTCTTTCGAAAAATGTCCAAGGACATAATCTTTCAGATCGTAGTTTTTTGGTTTTTCTCCGACGCCAACTTTAATTCGCAGAAATACCTGTGTTCCAAGATGGGAGATGATATTCTTGATTCCGTTGTGACCGCCTGCGCTTCCTTTTGTTCGAATCCGAATATTACCGGGCTCCAGGCTGATGTCGTCATAAATGATAATCAACTCCTGCTCTTCGTCTATCTTGTAATAATCCACGAGACTTCTCACACTCTCTCCACTCAGATTCATGTATGTCTGAGGCTTCGCGAGAATGACTTTCTGTCCTTCTATGACTCCTTTTCCAAGCAAAGCAATATGTTTTTTTGTATCCACTGTTATATTATATTTCTCTGCAAGCGCGTCTATCACAGCAAATCCCACATTATGTCTCGTTCCCTCGTAAGTTTTCGTAGGATTTCCCAAACCTGCTATAATCCACATCTCTGTATCACCTCTTATCTTTTCCCATTCTACAGGAAACCGAAGGATTTGTCACGCAAAATGCAGTGAATAATTTCCGGCCCTTTCTCATACATTTTATAAAAACGGTGAAAAACTGTCTGCCTAAGGAGGAATTCTATGGGATCCAGAACCAAAATCGTCGTACTGCATATGAAAGAAATCATATATACCGTGGTGTTCGCCATTCTCGGCATACTGCTGGTTGTTCTCTTAGCCGCTATGTTTCTTCCCGATAAAAACAAACAAAATGCCGACACTGGACAAAAATACACCCCGGGAATCTATACTTCCACCCTCACATTAAATAACACGACATTGGAGGTTGAAGTTACCGTTGATGAGTCACACATCAATTCCATCCGTTTCTCCAACCTGGATGAAACGGTGACGACGATGTTTCCCCTCATTCAGCCGGCCATCGAAGATATCGCAGAACAGATTTACAAAAACCAATCTTTGGACGATATCAGCTATCCGGAAGACACTCCTTACACATCTCAGGTGATCGTAGACACCATCCGGCAAGCATTAGAAAAAGCCACAGCCAACTAGGGCTGTGGCTTTCCATCGCCTCAATTATCCCTCTACTACAAGATACTGTCCATTTGGAAGCGGAAATACTTCCGAGGATTCTTCCAGTTCCTCCAGGGACAATCCTTCCACATCCGCACCATTTTCCTGAAAATAGTCTTTCACTTCTTCCAGCGTATCCAGCACGACTGCCATGCAGTCCTCCAGAAAAGCTTCCGCTTCCGGCACGGTCTGTGCCACCGGCTCGTCAAATAACTGCCCTTGATTCTGCAAAAACGTCATTACACACTCTTCATCGTATTCATACATGTCAATCCCCTCCCTGAACAATCTCTTCTAATATCTGTATTGGTTTATCCACAATATACAAAGCTCCACTGTCGACAAGTTGCTGTCTACTACGAAAGCCCCAGGTTACCCCATAAGTCCGCATTCCTGCCGCCAAACCAGTAGCAATGTCCACTTCAGAATCTCCAATATAGAGACTATTTTCTGGTTTTATTCCCAAAGACTTGGCGATGTGAACCGCGGCAAAAGGGTCCGGCTTTCTAGGAATTCCTTCCTGCTGCCCTTGAATCCAATCAAACATCTGCTCCCCAAAAACTTCCTCCACAACATGGACCGCCTGCTTATGCGGCTTATTGGTCAACACTGCCAGATGGATACCGCGCGCCTTCATCTCTCTGAGCAACTCAGAAATTCCTTCATAAGGTACTACATGATATGT
>JAAVXR010000085.1 GCA_022790755.1 Hespellia sp.
ATCTGCACCATCTTCCAATCCTCCGATCAATACGTCTTTACACTGGGATTCTCCCTGTACCTCAAACGAGATTTGAATATTTGCCTCTCCCTGATACTTTTTCTGAAAACTCTGAATGATCTGGTTCATCAGTTCCGCATCTTCCTCAGCGCCCCAGACTACAAGCTCAACTTTTTGAGATTCTGTCTTTTCTGACAGATTTTGCTTCTCTGCCAAGCCGCATCCCGCAAGTGCTGTGGTGCATAGAATACCCAGAAGAAATCCGCATATTCTTTTTTCCATATTGTTCCCACCCTTTACACTCCGTTTTTGCAGTTATTATAACATTGATACAAGCATTTTGCAATGTGAGAGCGTTGCACGGCACGGAAATCAATTTTCCAAAACCTCACAAATCTTAGCGGTATGCCACAAGAACGGTCTATGTAGTATGAATAGTAGATTTTTCTCCGCACACTTCCTTATATTATAGAGCTGTCCTGTCCATTCTAAGGCGTTTTCTTCTTTTAGGCATTCCGTATCGCTTTTTATATTTGCAGCTTTTGGTTATATTTCATGATTCTTTATATTCAAACAAAATAAGGCTACCGCTGAAAATTGTAATGACCCAAAAAGTCCAAAACAGCGATAGCCTTTCTTTTTATGTGATTGCTTTATTTACACAATTATTTAGAACTTCCCTTCCTTCGCCGCTTCCTCAACGGAAACTGCAACTGCAACCGTCATACCAACCATCGGGTTGTTTCCTGCACCGATCAGTCCCATCATCTCAACGTGAGCCGGTACGGAAGAGGAACCTGCAAACTGCGCGTCAGAATGCATACGTCCAAGCGTATCTGTCATACCATAGGAAGCCGGTCCAGCCGCCATGTTATCTGGATGCAGCGTACGGCCTGTACCACCGCCGGAAGCAACCGAGAAGTATTTCTTACCCTGCTCTATACATTCTTTCTTATAGGTTCCTGCAACTGGATGCTGGAAGCGCGTCGGATTGGTGGAGTTACCAGTAATGGATACGTCCACACCTTCTTTGTGCATGATCGCAACGCCCTCGCGAACATCGTTTGCACCGTAACAATTCACCTTGGAACGAAGACCGTCAGAATAAGCTGTTCTCTGTACTTCTTTCAATTCTCCTGTAAAATAATCATATTCTGTCTGTACATAAGTAAATCCATTGATTCTGGAAATGATCTTTGCAGCATCCTTTCCAAGTCCGTTCAAAATAACGCGGAGCGGTTTTTTACGAACCTTGTTGGCCTTCTCAGCAATACCGATCGCACCCTCTGCCGCTGCAAATGATTCATGTCCTGCCAGGAATGCGAAACAGTCTGTCTCATCTTCCAAAAGCATTTTGCCAAGGTTTCCATGACCAAGACCAACTTTACGCTGATCTGCTACGGAACCCGGAATACAGAATGCCTGAAGCCCTTCTCCGATTGCTGCTGCTGCCTCTGCGGCTGTTTTACAGCCTTTCTTAATTGCGATTGCTGCACCTACGATATAAGCCCAGCATGCATTCTCAAAACAGATCGGCTGAATACCTTTCACCTGGTTATAAACATCCAGGCCGGCATCTTTCGTGATCTTCTCTGCCTCTTCAATCGAAGCAATGCCATAGCTGTTTAATACTTCATTGATTTTATCAATTCTTCTCTCATATGATTCAAATAAAGCCATTTAATTGTCCTCCTGATTTATTTTCCCTTATCTGGTATCCCGATTATTCTTTCCGTGGGTCGATAATCTTCACTGCATCAGCAACACGTCCATACTGACCCTGAGCCTTCTCCCATGCATCATTTGGAGTGTCTCCGTTCTTGATGAAGTCAGTGAATTTGCCAAGGCTTACGAACTTGTATCCGATGATCTCGTCATTTTCATCCAATGCGATACCCGTCACATAACCTTCTGCCATCTCGAGATAACGAGGACCTTTTGCAAGTGTTCCGTACATCGTACCAACCTGAGAACGAAGTCCTTTTCCGAGATCTTCCAGACCGGCACCGATAGCAAGTCCATCCTCAGAGAACGCACTCTGTGTTCTTCCGTAAACGATCTGCAGGAACAATTCTCTCATCGCTGTGTTAATGGCATCACATACAAGATCCGTATTCAGAGCTTCCAGAATCGTTTTTCCAGGAAGAATCTCTGATGCCATCGCTGCTGAATGCGTCATTCCGGAGCATCCGAGTGTCTCCACCAGTGCTTCCTGAATAATACCGTCCTTCACATTCAGAGTCAGCTTACAGGCACCCTGCTGCGGAGCACACCATCCAATACCATGTGTAAAACCGGAAATATCCTTTACTTCTTTTGCTTTCACCCATTTCGCTTCTTCCGGGATTGGAGCTGGTCCGTGATTTGCACCCTGAGCTACCGGACACATCATTTCTACTTCATGTGAATAAATCATGTTAAAACTCCTTTCAAATATGTATGATTTTTCTCTCGTATAATGCCTGATATAAATTTAACATCACACTGACCTTATTTTCGCACAATTTTTGATATTCGTCAATTGGCACTTTCCATAAGTTTTATTTTATTTTCCGTTTATCTTTCCATAAGGACCCTCGATTCATCCAAATCGTATTTCACAACCGACATATTTACAATTCCGTCAGCGAAGAAAGAAATTCCATCCACAGCATATCCGTATACAACGTTGCAGACATCACATATTCTCCACCGTTTACAAACACTTCAACACTACAATGATCCAGGATCATTCGAAGCCGGATCTTACCATCTTCACCAGGCACTGCACAGCGGCGTTGATGAAGCGTTGCTCTTCGGGAACCGGCATGCTTTCGATCAATCTCATGAGTAGAGACGTCTCGACCATCACCGCCACTACGCCAACATTTCCAGCGCAAGCCGCAGCGCCGCATCCACCGTATACCGGCGATTTTCTGAACGATCTCCCGAAAACCGACATTCTATCACCCGAATCTTTCCCTGAAGGAAGCACCCGATGTAAACCAACCCAACGGGCTTCTCTGCCGTCCCGCCAAGTGGTCCGGCAATACCGGTCGTACTAAGAGCCATATCTGCCCCTGCAGCTTTGGCGGCCCCGACCGCCATTTCCCGGGCCGTCTCCTCACTCACCGCACCGAATTGTTCCAAGGTCTCTTTCTGCACATGCACCAATCGCCGCTTAGCTTCGTTCGAGTAGGTAACATAAGCTTCATTTAATACATCCGAAGCGCCAGATACATTGACAATCGTACCCGCAACCATTCCGCCGGTACAAGATTCCGCCGTCGTCACCGTCAGTTTCCGTTTGGCAAGCCGCTCCACAAGTTGATCTTCCAAAGCTGCTCCGATCTCCATACTTTTTTCCAATTTACATTCCTCCCTGGGTCAGTACGTTCACATTTTTCGCAATATAATCCACCAGCGATACAATGGTCAAAATCAATGCAATCCACATCAGCACTAGGGATATCGTGTCAAACACGCCGCCAAGATCCAGAATCATCACGATAATCATCAACATCTGAAATGTCGTTTTAAATTTCCCCCAATAACTTGCAGCAATGACGATTCCATTATCCGAAGCCACCAAACGAAAACCGCTGATAATAAATTCTCTGGCAATAATCACAATCACGATCCAAGACGGAATTCTCTGCATGTCAATCAAGCAGATCAACGCCGAACAGACCAGCAATTTATCAGCCAAAGGATCCATAAATTTCCCGAAATTCGTGACTAGATTATATTTTCTGGCAATCTTTCCATCTAAAAAGTCCGTGAGGCTCGCAACAACAAACAAGATCAAAGCAATCCACTTATTCGCGTCTCCTCCCACATCCGTCAGCATAAAGAAAACAAAAAAGGGAATCATAATCACTCGCAACACCGTCAATTTATTTGGCAAATTCATCACACAAGCCCTCCTATCAAATCATATTCCAACGCACCGGATACCTTGACTTTGACAAAGTCTCCGGACATCAATGTCTCCTCTGAATTCACAAAAATCAAACCGTCCACATTGGGCGCATCTTTGTAGGTTCTCCCGACATATGCGTTTTCCTCCGGAAGATACCCTTCAATCATCACAAGAATTTCCCTTCCAACCATTGCTTCTGCCGCTTCAAACGCGATCTCCTGCTGCAATTCCATCAGCCGGTCACGCCGCTTTTCTTTGACATCCTCCGCAATCTGATCCGGCATCTGAGCCGCTGGCGTATCTTCTTCCGGTGAGTAGGAAAAGACTCCCAGCCGGTCAAATTCCATCTCGTCCACAAAATGCATCAGCTCCTCGTGCTGATCTTCGGTTTCTCCGGGAAAGCCCGCAATCAGCGTTGTGCGCAGCGCAATATCCGGAATCTCACGGCGTAGTTTCTCGATCGTATGTATCAGATCCTGTTTTGTCGTCCTACGCCCCATTCTGCCAAGAATCTCGTCGTTTGCATGCTGGATCGGCAGATCCAGATAGTGACAGATTTTCGGTTCTTCTTTCATAACCTGGATGAACTCGTCCGTGATTTCTTCCGGATAACAATACAATATCCGTATCCAGTACAATCCCGAAATCCTGCACAACCTTTTCAGAAGCTCGGGTAACGATTTCTCACCATACAAATCCACTCCATAGATCGTCGTCTCCTGAGCGACCAGAATCAATTCCCGAACGCCTGCTTCCGCCAATTCCCGAGCCTCCTGCTCGAGCTGCTCCATCGGAATACTGCGATAGCTCCCTCTGATCTTGGGAATAATGCAATAGGTGCAATGCTTATCACATCCCTCCGCAATCTTCAGATACGCATAATGGCCGCCCGTCGTAAGTAATCTTTTGGCCTCCCGCTTGGGTAACCTGCCGATATCGTCCATCCGCAGTCGTCCCTTTCCGGAAACAGCTTCGTCAATCGCTTCCAGAATATGATCGTAAGACATCGTTCCCAAAAGGGCGTCCACTTCTGGAATCTCTTTTATAATTTCCTGTTGATAGCGTTGGGCAAGACAGCCCGTCACAATCAAAGCTTTCAGTCTTCCAGTCTCTTTATACTCCGCCATCTCCAAAATCGTATTCACACTTTCTTCTTTCGCGTCATTAATGAAACAGCAGGTATTGATCACAATGATATCTGCCTCCTGCTCGTCGCTCACCATTTGATATCCGCGAGATTCCAAAAGTCCCAGCATCCATTCCGTATCCACCAGATTTTTATCACATCCCAGTGAAATAAACAAAACATTCATACAATCGTTTCACTCCTATACAACGATGGAAGCAGACGTCTTTGTCTGCTTCCCCTCGCTGTTATCCATGTTTCTTATTTTTCCTCTATCCTGCGCAGATTTCTCAACACAAACAGATATTCTCACACTTCTTCTACATTTTCAGCTACAATCTTTATCTTGCCTTGATTCAACTCATCAATCGCCACAGAAAGCGGTTTCTCTCCGTTTCTAGTGTTCACCAAAGGCATCTCTCCGTCGATCAACTGCCTCGCTCTCTTGGACGTTGCAAGTACAATAGAATATCGACTGTTTACAATCTTTGTAGCGCCTTCCTCCACATCGGAATTGACCACTTTCATCAAATCTGTGTAAGATGGATGTAACATATTATCTCTCTCCTTTCAATATCTGCAGCAAATCTGCTTTTATATGCTCTGCAAATTTCCGGTTGGCAAAAACTCGATCTCGCACGCTCTGTATCAGACCGTGTACTTCTTCCACACATTGATCCAAATCATCATTTACAATGCGATAATCATACTGATCCACA
>JAAVXR010000086.1 GCA_022790755.1 Hespellia sp.
CCTAAATCATTATACAGATTATCAGTCAATACATTTGTAATCGTTACATCTGTAAGGGAATCCTCTGTCGCCGTGGTGTCCTCTGGATGGAGCGTTTTATATAGCTTTAGCAAATAACTCTTATTTTGAAAAAGGTCAAGGAATACACTATTTTTCGCGGTACGCTTTGCCATAACTTCCTGCGTTTGTTTTATATTATCCTGCATTTTAACACCTTAATTTCTAAAAATCTATGGCACAGGATACAATATATCCTACTCCTGCTATATTCCAATTATACAAAAAATCACTTGTCTTTACAATAAAATTCACATTAAATATCTTCCTCTCGACGTTTCGTTTTGTTCTGTCACCTATGCAGATACTCCTAGTTTTATATTACTTTGTATTGTATTTAAACAAAAGCCAAAGTATAATACCCATATAATTTGATATACGAAAGGATGAGAGGTAACATAATCATGGATAACATTAGAATTGATACTTATGACATCTGGAAATTAGTTGCTATAAATAGTGATTCCTATAAAGGATTAAAACAAACAATAGAATCGTTAAGCAAAGGACTCCTTTCTTCAATTACAGAATCAAATTTATCCGCATTGAACCAATTATCTGAAACTATGAAAGAAGGTTTAGACAAATTGGGAAATATACATACAAAATATGACTATTCTGTCGCTTCTAAAAATATGGCAAATGGATTATCTCAACTGGCAAATAATAATTTGGTATATAATACAGACGCTATAAGAAATTCTATTAGCAATATGATAGAAGCATTATCAGGTTTACAAACCGAACAATTAAAACAAATTACAAATTTTGATTACAGCAAAGCTTTTTCATCTGCGCTATATTCCACGGATTCTTTGAGAGAAATTATCAACATAGCATATACTGCATCTCAAGAATGTGCTAACGAATCAGATGTGCAAAAGACAGAGGATGATCTTCTGACTGCCGAAGAAGCTATAGAAACAATATGTGAGCATATAAGCAATTTCTCTGACTTTATTGAGAGAATAAGTACCTGGTCACAAGAAAAAATCAAAAAATTTTGGATACTTTTTGCCTTAGCTAATATTTTATGGGATATTTTTATCTTACCTTTTCTCCAAGAAAATATTGGCAAACCCGCTATGGCCACCTTTACATGTAATGTGAAAGAGCTACCGGAAAAAGAAGCTACTATCATCTGCCAACTGAAAGAAAATGTGGAAGCATATATAACTGAAAATGCTAATTACTACTATAAAGTTTCATTTACTGATGAAGACGGTATTAAACATGAAGGTTATGTTGCCAAAAGAAACCTTAAAATTGTTCAACAAGAAGAAACAGAAAAAAATGACAAGAAAACTTCATCGCAAGAAGAGCAATTGCCAGATATTCCTTAGACTCTAAAATCAATACAAAAAGTAGAAAAATCCAATTCTCATGCGTCCCGTATCGCTTCTGCCATTTGAATCGCCCGCTTATTTTTCAATACATCATGCACCCTCACAAACGCACAACGACTTTGAACTGCAAGTACCGTCGTTACCAAAGTTCCTTCCTCCCTCTGATCTACCGGAAGATCCAGCGTCAACCCGATCACGGACTTCCTGGAAGTTCCTAAAAGTACCGGCAAACCAAACTTTTGAAATTTCTCTAGATGCTTCAACACCTCAAGATTCATCTGATAAGTTTTCCCAAATCCGATACCTGGATCCAGGATAATGTTATCTTGTGGAATCCCCGCCTGCTTTGCCAGCCGCAGGGACTCTTCTAAATCACTCAAAATATCTGGAAGCAGATTGGAATATCCGAGCAGTTCCCACTCCTCTTTCCTGCCAGAGCGCACATTTTGAAGTGTTTTCGGAACATCCTCCGGTATCTTTCGATTATGCATCAGACAACATGCCGCGCCAGACTTGGCTATCACCTCAGCCATCTTCACATCCTGTCGTAGCCCCCAAATATCATTGATCAGATCCGCACCAGCCGCGACAGCCGCCTTCGCCACCGCGGCTTTGTAAGTATCGACGGAGAGCGGCACCGGTACTGTACCTTTCAATTTCTCAATCACCGGCACCACCCGTGCAATCTCTTCTTCCTCAGACACCTTCTGAAATCCCGGCCTGGTAGATTCCCCTCCTACATCAATGATATCCACTCCCTCAGATACCATTTGTTCCGCATGAAAAAGGGCCGCGTCCAATTGCCGGTATTTGCCACCGTCCGAAAAAGAGTCGGGAGTCACGTTCAAAATGCCCATCACATAAGTATGATGGGCGGTATCAAATTCTCTTTTGCCAATTTTCATATCAAGATCTCCTTATTTTTTCTCTGCTCTTCCCAATCACACTGCGTCCTGGCAGGACACGCAAAACAATTCCTGGAGCGTTTATCACTTGCATAAAGCAGCGCGTCCAACGGTCCACGAACATCCTCCTGCCTGCGATGATTCAGAATGGCGGACAGAATCTGCCGTATTTCCTTTTCTGTAAATCGAATTTCACGCTGTGATCCATTCAAATCTCTTAAGATATGATTCGCGATCCTCGAACCCGCAATTTCGTGTGGAGTCCCACTCTCATATTGTTCATATTTACCGATATCATGCAGAATCGCCGTTATGTAAATAAGCTCCTTATCGATTCCAAGCCCCTGCTCTAGATTATAAATATACGCGATTCGCGCCACATTTAACAGATGCTCGATCTGATGCCGGCAGAAAACCCGATCCTTTTCTCGCATCATCAACTTTTGATACTGCTCCTGATAAAAAGGATGCTCCCAAATTGCATTTACCCGCTTCATCATCTTCTTCCCACCACTCTCTGCTTGATTTATACGTTTACGACGTTTGCCAAATCAATAAATTATCCATTCGAATGATGCTGGGATCAAATAAGCCTTTAGTGCCAAATTGGATTAATTGTATTTAATTTAACCCCAACGTCATTCAGATTATTGTGTCAAAAGTTACTTTCTCAGAGTACACCTGGCAAATTGCACAAAATGTGTTCTGAATTGTGACTGCGCAGGATCTTAGTGCTTCTTCATGTTCTGCCAATCCCCAGCAATTCGGCGGCAAGGATGCCGACGAAAGCCCGATCTGCGCCACGGACGGCGCATTGAGGGCGGTTGCATCTCCTTTTCAACACTTTCATCAGAACATGTTAGAAGCACTTAGATTCGTAGCCTGGAACAATGAAGAACACATTTTGTGCAATTTGCCTCTACCAATTAGAAAAAAATCTTTTGACCCCCAAACCCTACTCGCTTGCCTATCCCAACATGCGGAAAACCAATTCACTGAATTGCCCGTCTTCCTGAAATACCCCTCTTTTTGCCACCGTAACCGTTCGACTGCCAGGTTTTTGAATCCCGCGCATCGTCATACACATATGCTCCGCTTCGATCATCACCATCACTCCTCTTGGCTTCAAATACTGCATCAATGCATCCGCAATCTGTCCGGTCAGTTGCTCCTGCAACTGCAGTCGTCTAGCATAAACCTCCACAGTCCGTGCCAGCTTGCTCAAGCCGGCTACTCTGCCATTCGGCAGATATGCTATATGTACTTTCCCGTAAAATGGCAGCATATGATGTTCGCAGGTAGAATAAAACGTGATATCCTTTTCCAATACCATCTCATCATAATCTGTCTGAAATGTTTTCTCCAGGTGCACGCTTGCATCCTGCCTCATTCCACCGTAAAGTTCTTCACACATGCGGGCGATGCGATCCGGCGTCTCCACCAGTCCTTCTCGGTCCACATCTTCCCCGATGCCTTCCAGCAAAAGGCGCACGGCTCTCTTGATCTTTTCATGATCTATTTTCAACGCTTTTTCTTCTGGTTTTTCTATTGGCATTTCTTTTTCCGTTCTTTCTATTTGAAATATTTTTTCTCCTGCCACAATCTCCATCACCCGTCCCAGATAGGACAGCGATCCATAAGCCAATACCACGTCTTCCTTCCCCGCTTCCGAAAGTGCCTTTTTCACAGCATCATCTATACCAGAACACTTCTCCACCTTTCCACAATACTGTCGTAGTGTCGCGGCAAGTTCCTCAGCCGGAAGCGTCCTGTCCGGGTCCGGGAGATCCACCGCATACACTTTATCAGCCATCGTTGCCACAATCGCTGCTATCTTCTCATACTCTTTATCTCGGAACACACCCATAATGTGAATCTGTCGTTTCCCCGGCAGACATTGGCTGATCGTTTCCCGTAATTGCAGTGCCGCCTCCTCATTGTGTGCTCCATCCACGATCACCAACGGCTCCCGACTGATACAAGTAAAACGCCCCGGCCATCTGGTATGAGCCAATCCCTTCTCCAAAGCCTCTTCCGAGATCACATACCCCTGATCCCGCAACGCATAGATTACTTCACAAGCAACCGCCGCATTTTCCGCCTGGAAAGAACCGGAAAGCCCAAGATGCACCATTTTCATTTCTCCATATGAAAAGTCCTGTCCCCACACATCCATGTTTGCAGTGCGAATCTTTCCAGGAATCACAATATACATCTGACAAACCAATTTTTTCGCATGCTCCATCAGTATATTCTGCACCATTGTATTCTGACGCGCAGTAACAACGCAGCATCCTTCTTTTATGATTCCGGCTTTCTGCTCTGTGATCTTCTCCAAAGTATCTCCCAAAATCTTCATATGATCCCTGCTAATGGAAGTAAACACCGCCACTTTTGTATTTTCTACAATATTCGTTGCGTCCTGCGCCCCTCCCAGTCCGGTTTCCAAAACCACCAGGTCACACTGCTCTTTTTGGAAATACAAAAAAGCGACCGCCGTCTCAATCTCAAAGACTGTGGGACTCCCCTTGCCTTTCTCCTCCAGACGGGCTGCCGCTTCTTTCACATTCTCTGTCAATTCTGCAAATGCATCCTCAGATATCCATTCTCCGTCAATCTGAATACGCTCCAAATAAGACATAACGCTTGGTGAAATATATCTTCCAACCTTGTAACCTGCCTCACTCAAAATTGTAGAAGTGTAGGCAAGCACAGATCCCTTTCCGTTCGTCCCTGCAATGTGAATAAAAGACAAATCTTCTTGAGGATCATCAAGTTCCGCAAGAAGATTTCGAATCGCATCCAAGCCAAGTACACTTCCGTATTTCGACACTTCGTCCAAATATACCCTTGCTTCTTTATAGGTCACGTTTACCGTTTCCTTTCTGTTATTGATCTGTCTGACAAACCGCCAGCCATCACAAGATAGTATACACGCAACCAGAAGATGCTGTCAATATAATTACTTTGAAATTCGCCGCCGATTAGGCGGCATAAATTCAAGGATGCCTAAGGCGCATACGGATTTACTTTGATGTTCCACGGACAATATCATTGTGCAACAATTTGTGCTCTTTTCCCTTCAACAATCCATCATACAGGCTCTGCACAATTGGATTCTCATTGGACAGCTTAATCTGTGCAAGATTGTCGATCCGATAAAGCGCTTTCACTCTGGCCTTTTTCGTACGCGGACCAATCGGCAACGGCTGACCACCTCCAGTGACACAACCCCGTTTGCAGGCCATAACCTCCACAAAGTCATAATACATTTCGCCGGATTTTAGTTTCTCCATCACTTCTCCCGCACATTTCAGACCGTTCACCACCGCAATTTTAACTTCACGATCCCCCAACTTCACAGTGGCTTCCTTAATCCCATCTACCCCGCGGATGCCGGTGAAACTGATCTCTTCCAGATCTTCTATTCGGTTACTATTTTGCAGCCTCCGCAAGACAGCCTCCGTGACGCCTCCAGTGACGCCAAAAATTGCGCCGGCGCCTGACGAAATTCCAAACGGCATATCCAACGCCTCCGGTTGGAGTTGTGCCAGATCAATTCCTGATTCCTGAATCATTCGTGAAACTTCTGTGGTTGTTAACACAAAGTCCACATCCTGCTCACCATCCGTGAAATGTTCCGGCCTTCTGATCTCCGCCTTTTTCGCTGTACAAGGCATAATGGATACAACCACCGTCCGCCTGTGATCTTCCTGATTCATCCTCGCATCTTCTTTCAAGACCGCGCCAAACATCTGCTGCGGAGAACGACAGGTGGAAATATGTCCGGCCAGCTCCGGATATTTCGTTTCACAATATTTTACCCACCCGGGACAACAGGATGTAAACAAGGGAAGATTTTCTCCCTTCTCCAGCCGTTCCAAAAGTTCCTGTGCTTCTTCCATAACGGTCAAGTCGGCTCCAAAATTCGTATCATAGATTTCGTCAAATCCCATACGCCGCAGCGCCGCTACCAGACGACCAATCGCATTTTCTCCTTTTTTCAACCCAAATTTGTCCCCGATCGCAATTCGTACTGCCGGCGCAATCTGTACGACCACCCGTACATTTGGATCATAGATCAACTTCCAGATTGGCATAATGTTATGTTTGATCGTAATTGCACCGGTCGGACATACCACACGGCATTGCCCGCAGCCGACACAATCTGTATCCGCCAGACTTCGGTTAAAGGCGGGCGTTACCTGCATTCTGGAACCACGAAACGCAAATTCCAGAATACCAAGTCCCTGATGTTCCTCACAAGTACGCACACAGTCCCCACATAAAATGCATTTGTTTGGGTCCCGAACAATACAGTCAGAACTTTCATCAATCGGCACGATTGGTTTATTGTTTTCAAATCGGATATAATTTACCCCCATCTGCATAGCCAGTTTCTGAAGGGTACAGATCCCGTTTTTTCTACAAGTCGTACAATCTCTACAATGAGAAGCCAGAAGCAATTCCAAAATCATTTTCCGATGATGCTGCAATCTCGGCGTATTCGTAAAAATCACCATACCGTCTCTGGGAACTTCAGAGCAGGAAGCAAAGATCCTTCCCCTGTCATCCTCCACCACACACATACGGCATGCACCATAAGTGGATAATTCCGAATGATAGCAAAACGTCGGGAGATCAATGCCAGATTTTCGAATGACTGACAGCACATTTTTCTCATCATCAAAAGCTACTCTCCGGTTGTTGATTGTCATATAACTCATCTGTTCTTACCCCCTTAATCCTCTATATGAATGGCTCCAAACGCACAGGAGCTCTCGCATGCGCCACATTTGATACATTTGGAAGGATCAATATAAAATGCTTCTTTGATCTGTCCACTGATCGCATCTGCCGGACAGTTTCTCGCACATTTGGAACAACCCTTACACCGTTCCGGACTGATGACAAACCTGCGCAGTGCCGTACAGTTATGAGAACGACATTTTTTCTTTACCACGTGCTCTTCATACTCTTCCCGGAACAGTTTTAATGTACTCATCACCGGAAGCGCAGCGCTCTTTCCCAGCCCGCACAGTGCAGTGTCTGTGATGGTATGCGCCAGTTCGTCGAGCGTATCCAGATCTTCCAACTCGCCATTACCTGCCACAATTCTCTCCAGAATCTCCAGCATCCGCTTGGTGCCTTCCCGACAGGGGACACATTTTCCACAGCTTTCGTTCTGTGTGAAGTTCATGAAGAAGCGGGCCACTTCCACCATACAAGTGTGATTATCCATTACCACCAGACCGCCGGAACCGATCATCGCTCCCATCTTCTTCAGAGAATCAAAATCCAGACTGACATCCAGATGCGGCGTAATCAGACATCCCCCCGAGGGTCCACCAATCTGCACCGCTTTGAACTTGCCGTCGCCTTTGATGCCGCCCCCGATATCGTAAATAACTTCCCGCAAAGTCGTTCCCATGGGTACCTCGATCAAACCAGTATTTTTCACCGTACCTGTCAATGCAAAGGCTTTCGTCCCCGGACTGTTCTCTGGTCCAATGGATTTATACCATGCAGCACCATTGTTCAAAATCATCGGCACATTCGCAAATGTTTCCACATTGTTCAAAACCGTCGGCTTCGCGAACAGACCTTGCTCCACCGTCCGCGGTGGTTTTACACGCGGCATACCTCGATTGCCTTCGATGGAGGCAGTCAATGCACTTCCCTCGCCGCAGACGAACGCCCCTGCTCCACGGTTAATATGCAGTCGGAAAGAGAATCCAGAACCTAGAATATTTTCACCCAACAGACCGCACTCTTCCGCCTGTGCAATCGCCCGCCTTAAACGCCGGATTGCCAGAGGATACTCTGCACGTACATAGACATACCCTTCCTGCGCACTGACAGCGTAAGCGGCAATCATCATGCCCTCTATCATCTTGTGGGGATCTCCCTCCATGATGCTTCGATCCATAAATGCTCCTGGGTCTCCTTCATCCCCGTTACAAACTATATAACGGGTGGTTTCCTCCTGCTTCGCAACTTGAGACCATTTATAACCGGTAGTGAACCCACCACCCCCACGTCCACGCAGGTTGGAATCGGATACTTCCTGAACCACTTCTTCGGGCGTCATGGTAAATAAGACCTTTTCCAGAGCTGTATAACCACCGGTCGATATGTATTCTTCAATATGCTCCGCATCAATGTGTCCGCAGTTTTTTAAGACAAGACGAGTCTGTTTCTTATAAAACGGAATCTCCTCCTGTGTCGGATACTCGATTCCATCCTGTTTATACAGCAGATGCCGAATCGGCTCTCCCTTCTCAATCGTTCGATGGAAAATCTCATCACAGTCTTCCGGTTTCACTTTCGTATACAATAATCCTAACGGCTCAATCCGCATCAGAGGGCCCATCTCACAAAATCCATGACATCCACTCTTCTTCACACCAATCTCACCGTCACCATGAGCAATTTCCGCACCAAATTTCACTTCCACATCCGGATGATTTTTCACCAATTCACACATTCTCCGATAAATTTGATCGGAACCACCAGCAAGGCAGCCGGTCCCGGCACAAATCAAGATACGGCACCGGCTGTTCTTGATTTTCTGCTCAGATTCTTTTCGAAGCTGATCCAAAGCTTCCCTATTCTCTATTCTATTCATACTCCTGTGCTCCTCTCAACTCTCGAATCAGTTCCACCGCTGCATCCGGGGTCATCGCCGGATACACTTTATCATTTACCGTCAAAACCGGGGCCAGACCGCAGGCTCCAAGGCAGGACACCGTTTCCAATGTAAACAGCATGTCATCCGTCGTCACTTTGTTCTTTGACAGACCAAGCTCACTGTATAACCGCTCTAAAATGGGAATGGATCGGCGAACATGACAGGCCGTCCCATCACAAACTTTAATCACATATTTTCCTTTGGGTTCAAATGAGAAATTCTCATAAAAAGTCGCCACACTGTATGCCTTCGCTTCCGTAATCCCAATCTTGGTCGCCACATACGCCAGAAGCTCCGGTGGCAGATAGCGATATTCATTTTGAATGTCCTGAATAATCGGGATCAGCGCCGATGGAGCCGCACCATGAACTGCGACGATTTCATCCGTCCTGTCATAATAGGTCTGATCTAACATTTTGTACCTCCCTTGCCTTTTCGCACACGATATCATTTGGAAAAACCAAATAGATACATGCACAGATTCCGCACTAATAGTTAATTTTTTGACAATATAGATGTATTATACGGGATAAACTTGTAATAATCAACAATTATTTTTACATTTCCAGCAAAAAGATTTCTATTTTTTCAAAAAATAAAGCAGGATTCAACTAGATTTCGCACAAATCTTTGTCAAATTCTGCCAAAAAGAAACGCTCAGTATTGTCAAAAAAATATCTATATCGCTCGATATCAAAGAAAAAAACGCTTATCGCTCACTGGACCAGGAAATATTCTTTCCATCACTGACTGCAGTGATCGTCCCCAAACGGTCTGTCCTGTATACCTGCACGTCTTCTTCCTTCAGTTTTGCAAGTACCTCCTCATGAGGATGTCCGTATCGGTTATCCTGTCCACAGCTAATCACCGCCCAGGTCGGATCCGTCGCTTTCAAAAATGCGTCTGAAGTTGCAGTGCTGCTACCATGATGTCCGCATTTCAAAACGTCACACTCCAAACCTGTTCCAAAATGATCTACCATATTCTGCTCCGCTTCTTCTTCCGCATCACCGCACATCACAAAAGCATTCTCTCCATGAATCAATTTGATTCCAACCGAAGCCCCATTGAGATCGCTGTCATCCACCGCTTCTGCTTCCGGACATAAAATTGTAAATTCCGCATCTCCGAGTTCATATACATCTCCAGGCTGCGGATTCGTTGTATGAATCGAAAATTGATCAATATCCTCTGCAACTTCCTCGTATGTCACCGTATCGTTTGTAACATCCGGCATCAAAATTTCCTTTACCTCAATTGATTCCAACACATTGTCGCCCCCGCCGATATGATCTGCATCCGGATGCGTCAAAATCAGATAATCCAGGACATCAATGCCTTCTTCCTGCAGATAATCCACAACATACTCTCCTTCCCCATTATCACCGGTATCAATCACCATCGCATGTCCATCCGTCCGAACAATCGTACAATCCCCCTGTCCCACATCGAGAAACGTCACCTGCATTTCCCCTTCTGCCGTCGTAAACTCCCGAATCGTTTCCACTGACTTCCCGTCGGCAAAAAAGTCCCCGATCACATCCACCGCCTCAAGTGCCCCATACCCAAACACCGCCACCAATAAAGCGGCAATCACCTTCGCAAGCCCCTTCTTCTTCATCTGCAATCAACGCTCCCCTTTTCTTAAAATGCTAAAAAATATCTTTTTTGATCTTAACACGTCCCACCCCACAACACAAGCTCCATTCTCACCCAAAACCCAAACATACAAGAAAGAAACTCAACCCGCACTCTTTCCGGCAAAGTCCTTTCAAGTAGCACAAAAGCATCCTGGTCAGACGACTTTTGCACTACGGAGATGAGACTCAGGAAATCGTGGAAGCCTAAGCTGAACACGATTTCCGTTCCCAGAGGCTCATCGGAGTGTCCTGTGCAATGGAGTCTGACCAGGATGTTTTTGTGCTACTTGCCAACTTGCCACTTAACAGAATTCAAAACGTCTCCCCCACCAACACCCAATTCGCGCGAAACGGTCGCATCAGATTCCAGTATCCTACCCCTCTTAGATTTACTTCTTTCGCCAGATTTAATTTCTCCGTGATACTCCTCACATCTTCGAACCACACTTCATGTTCCACTCCATATTGCTCATATCGAAAAAACGGACTCTGTGACGTTTCATTATATAAAATCTGCGCACCATTTTCTGCTGCAATATGCACCGCCTCCACATTTCCGATCAGCCTCGCCTGTGTAACGCCTTTCTCAAAAGGCAGTTTCCAATCATAGCCATAATTCGGGATTCCCATCACAATCTTTTCCGCTGGGATCTCACTCAAAGCATAATTCACCACCTGGCGTACCTTATCAAGCGGCGCCACTGCCATCGGAGGGCCATAGGTATACCCCCATTCATAGGTCATCAAAAAAACAAAGTCTGCATTCTGTCCAAGCAATGCATAATCCATTCCTTCATAAAGCAGTCCCGGTTGATCCGATGATGTTTTCGGCACCAACGCTACAGAAGTCGAAAATCCAAGCCCCGCCATCGCTTCCCTTACTTTTCCGACAAACGCAGCATAACCTTCCCGGTCTTCCGGAAAAATATATTCAAAATCGACGTCCACTCCCGCAAATCCTCTGTCCTGTACTGTAAATACCAGATTTTGAATCAATCTCTCCTGAACTTCCAGATTCTCGACCACTGTCTTGACCAACATATTGTTAAATGCACCGGTCTCGGCAAACGGCGTCAGCACAAGAATTGGTTTTACTCCATGGTTCCACGAAAATTCAATCATCCACAAATCATCGGTTATCGGCGGGATCAGGTCTCCATCGAAGGTAAAACCGTAGGAAAAGACGAGCAGATCATTCAAAACAGATATCGACTCTGACAACACTGGTTCCTGCACAAAAGGATATGCATATCCTGAGACATACATATCCCTTTGTCCACTTCTGTCCATATTTTCCGGAATCAACAGCGATTGCCCCACCACCAGATCATTTTGTCGCCAAAGCTGATTCACATAAGCCAGTTCATTTACCGAGGTTCCATATTCTTCCGCAATTCGATACAGCGTATCTCCAGCTTTTACCACATATATCATGTCTATCTCCCACCTGCATACTTGTTTCTACCTCCGGTTTTGCAATATTCTTAGATAATTGCGAAACCTATAAACTAGCCAAATGTTCTCACAGCTTAGAGTTTCGCGATTGTTTAGAAATATTCTACACGAAAGGAACCAGAGTATTATATTCATCCTATGCAGACGAGAATACGAAAATGCTTATCTGCTCACAATGCGATAATATACTTTCGCCGTCAACGAGTAAATCAACACATACATGATCGCGAAAATCAAAAAACAAAGCAGCGTATTCAGCATAAACAACCTGGTATTTGTCATATTAAACAAGGCTAATAGCCTTGAAATCAGCGGAAAGGCCACCGATGTATGCAGCCCGGCCACACCCAATGGAAGGAAAAATACCATCAACACCTGCGAGCGGATCGACCCTTTCACCTCTTCCTGGCTCATCCCTACTTTTTGCATGATTTCAAACCGTTCTTTGTCCTCATAACCTTCCGAAATCTGTTTGTAATAGATAATCAAAACCGTTGCCATAATAAACAGGAAGCCCAGAAACACTCCAATGAAGAATAAACCTCCATAAATCCCGATAAAGCTGGTTCTTTCCGCCGCTCTGGACTCCAACGTTCCCTCATATTCATATTCTGTAAACTTTTCAACCATTTTCTCATAAAATGCATTCTGTGCTTCATCGCTCTCATCTACGTTAAACCCATAAAACTGGCGGATATCCGACGCAATATCCGTTAATTTTTCTTTCTGCTTCCGCTCAAGTTCCAGAAGTTCTTTCTCATTTGGAATCACAATAAACTGTGTCGGAAGTACATTGGCAGACAGAATGCCGTTTCCAACACAATGATCCAGCTTTTCCTTGATCGTATACTCCCTGTCAAACACTTTCAGATTCGAGCCGTCATATTGTCCTCTGTTCGTGTAGAGTAAAATTTCTCCATCATTTAGCTGCTTTTGTTCTTTGGTGTATGCATTATAATCTGCCAGAGTGATGAAGAACAGCCCATTGACTGAATCTACTACCGCCATAGAAGCCTCTCGACCTACATAAAACGTATCCCCATTTCTGATTGCAGAAAAACTCAGATACGTATACTGCTTCTCCCCCGTCACGTTCAAATGATATTCCTTTTGCAGATTGCGAACTGCCTCAAAAGATGCTTTTCTCTGGTCTGGAGACGCTTCACTAGAATAGATCGTAAAATCCATCGGATAACGCGTTTGCATGATATTCTCCATTCCCACCATGAATGAAGTCGTAGAGGAAACCATCACCAAAACCATGGTAGACAACACACAGATATTCGCAAGTCCAACCGCATTTTGTTTCATTCGGTAAATCATACCGGATACATTTGCAAAATGTTTTGTCTGATAATAAAACCGTTTATTTTTTCGGATTATCTTCAAAAATGCGATACTGCCGGCAATAAATAACAGATACGTACCGACAATCACAAATAGTACCGCCACAAAAAATACTTGCAGCGACGCAACCGGATTCTCTGTACGAATCGCCAGATAATAACCATACCCCAAACAAAGCAAACCAGCCACCGCAAAAAACCACCTTGTTCTCGGTTCCCTTTCCCCCTCATGACCGCTTCTTAACATCTCAATCGGATCTTCCACTCGAATCCGGCGAACACCATTTAAAAAAATCAGTAGAAATATCACCACAAACAAAAGAATCGTTGCTCGAATCGCCCGTGTCGAAATAAAAAATCCAAGTGGAACTTCCGCACTTGCCACTTTGCCGATTATCAAAAACATCGCCTTATCCATTGCAATACCGATCACAAGCCCCAACACCAGACTGAGCACCGTGACATATATGTTTTCCCATCCTAACATCCGGAATAAATGCCTTTTTTCCATTCCAAGAATGTGATAAATGGCAAATTCTTTTTTTCTTTGCTTTACCAGAAAACTATTCGTATAAAATAAAAAGATACCTGCAAAAACAGCAATAATCCAACTTCCCAAGAGCATGATATACGATAACGTATCTCCAGCAAACATCATTTCCATACCTGGATTTAAAGAAAGTGACCTCACAATATAGTACATAGCAACCGTCAAAATACATGTCAGAATATAAGGAATATATACCTTCTGACTTTTTTTCATATTATTGGCAGCAAGTTTTACGAAAAATCCTTTAGTCATGTTGCTCACCGCCTGTCGCCAGAAATGTTAATGTATCTGAGATCTTCTGATACATTTGCTCATTGCTGCAATGGCCACGATAGATCTGGTGAAATACCTTGCCATCTTTGATAAACAATACCCGCCCTGCATGGCTGGCAGCTTTCGTCGAATGTGTTACCATTAGAATCGTCTGCCCTTCCTTGTGAACTTCATCCATTATTTGGAGTAAGCCATCTGTCGCACGGGAATCCAGTGCTCCGGTCGGCTCATCCGCCAAAATTAATTTTGGATTTGTAATAAAAGCTCGCGCCACTGCCGTTCTCTGTTTCTGTCCCCCGGAAATTTCATATGGAAATTTTTCAAGAATATCTGTAATTCCCAATTTTCCTGCAATCGGCCTCAACCTCTGCTCCATTTCCTGGTACTTTTTACCGCCCAATACGAGAGGAAGAAAAATATTATCTTTCACCGAAAATGTATCCAGCAAATTGAAATCCTGAAACACGAATCCCAGGTTATCCCGCCGAAACGCCGCCAGATCCTTCTCCCTGATGGAAGATAAACTTCTGCCTTCCAAAAGTACCTGTCCGCTTGTCGGCCGATCCAACGCTGCCAGAATATTCAAAAGCGTCGTCTTACCAGAACCCGACTCCCCCATAATTGCCACATATTCGCCCTGTTCCACCGAAAAAGTCACATCTGACAATGCCTGTACCTGGTTTCCGCCGAAACGAGTAATATAGATTTTTCTCAAACCCTGCGCTTCTAAAATCGCCATATATATAACCTCCTGTTCCTTTTATGCCTCCATTATATAAAACGATCGAGCGAACCAACATCGAATCAAATGACATTTCACTCCCAGGATGTGACATTTTCGTAAGTTCGTGAGATGACAAGAAATCACCTGTTTCATCTTGTTCACATTTTATTGGAATTCAGATCAATCGAAAATTCTGTGCCGACTCCCACCTCTGATTCCACGCGAATCGTATAGGAAAGTTTCTTTGCCGCCAGATGACACAGATATAATCCCAAGCCGGTAGACTTTTTATCTGCACGACCATTATATCCGGTAAATCCTTTTTCAAAAATCCGAGGTATATCTTCCGCCGAAATTCCAATTCCGTCATCCGCAATTTTCAGGACCTTATCTTGCGTGACAGCGATGGAGATCTTACCTTGGGGTGCATATTTAATCGCATTCGACAGTAACTGTTCCAGAATAAACAACAGCCATTTTTCATCGGTAAGCACTTTGATATCTGTCGATTCATAGACAAGACGAATTCTGCTGCGGACAAACTGAGGTGCATATTTATGTATTGCCTGCCGGATAATCGCATCCAGAGGATACTCTTGAAATACAAAATCTGAGACTGCACTTCCCAAACGCAAATACCCGAGCACCATTTCCACATATTGTTCGATTCGAAAAAGTTCCGCCAAAAGATTTCTGTTTTCCTCTGTATCATCGCCCTGCAGCGTCATACGCATCACGGAAATCGGCGTTTTGATCTGATGAACCCAAGTCGTGTAATAGTCCATACTTTCCCTGCGCTCATTCTGCCATACAGTCACATGCTCGTCAAAAATTCGCTTCAACTCTACCAACATCTCTTGATAATCCGACTCGACCAACGTCTTCGGTTCCGGCAGTTCCTCCAACATAATCTGAATATTTTGCAGAACTTCTTTTCTTACACAATGACGTTTCCGATAAACAAAAAAGTATGGTCCCAGAACCAAAACCGTCAACAATATGCATAACCCCGCCGCATACCATACCGCCTCCGTTTCCAAATCATATAAAGAAAAAATAGCGGCGAAGATGCCCGTATACAGCAAAAACATACCGGCAGTCCACCGATACTGCCATAAGAAACCAGTCAAAACATGATTCCGATTGTCCTGCCTCATTTCAAATTCACCTCTCTCATTACTGATGCAATAGACCGGTCAACCAATCAAATACCCCCTGCCGACCTTCGTCAAAATAAAATCTGTCAGGCCAAATGTTTCCAGTTTTTTTCGAAGTCTGTTTACATTTACCGTCAATGTATTTTCCTCTACATATGAATCTATCTGCCAGAGTCTCGTCATCAGCGTATCACGGCTGACGATCTTTCCTTTATTTTCCATCAAGATCTGTATAATGCGGAATTCGTTTCTGGTAAGTTCTATCTGCTGTCCCTGGTATGTCAGAGATGTATCGTTCAGATTCAAGATAGCACCTCTGTGTTCCAGCACTGGAATCTTTCCACTCATATCATAAGCTCTGCGCAGTACTGCCTGTATTTTCGCCGTCATAACATCTAAATCCACGGGCTTTGGTATAAAATCATCCCCGCCCATATTCATCGCCATCACAATATTCATATTATCCGATGCGGAAGAAATAAAAATAACCGGTATATTGGATATCCTGCGTATCTCACTGCACCAGTGATATCCGTTATAAAAAGGCAACATGATATCCACCAGAACCATATGTGGATCATACTCCACAAACGTGGGAATCACATCCTGAAAATCCTTGACACAGAACACTTCGTTTCCCCAGGATTCCATTTGTCTTTTCATTGCACTTGCCAATGACACATCATCTTCAATGATCATAATACGGTACATATTGACATCACCTTTTTCTTTCATTATACTTTTTCCATAACATATCACCATAAACCAGCAATTGCTTTTCAGAAAAGGGAGGTAGTTTATGACAACAGTAACATTAGGCAAAACCGGGATTACCGTCAACAAAAACGGCTTTGGGGCGCTTCCAATCCAGCGGATTTCCAAAGAAGACGCCGCTTATCTATTAAAAAAAGCCTTTGATCAAGGCATAAATTTCTTTGACACTGCACGCGCTTACTCAGACAGCGAGGAGAAGGTCGGCTATGCTTTTCAGGGAATTCGTGATAAGCTATATATTGCCACAAAAACAGGGGCTTTAAATGCAGATGATTTCTGGAAAGATTTACATACCAGCTTAAAAAACTTGCAGACAGATTATGTAGATATTCTGCAATTTCATAATCCGCCTTTCTGTCCCCGTCCGGATGACGGAAGCGGACTCTATGAAGCCATGCTAAAAGCAAAAGAACAGGGAATGATTCGCCATATCAGTATTACCAATCATCGGCTCCACATCGCCAAAGAAGCCATTGAATCAGGCCTCTACGATACACTCCAGTTCCCGTTCTGCTATCTGGCATCGGATAAGGACATCGAAATCGTCAAGGCTTGCGAAGAACACAACATGGGATTTATCGCGATGAAATCTCTCTCCGGCGGCCTGATCACCAATTCTGCCGCTGCCTATGCATTCGCAGCTCAATATGACAATGTACTGCCAATCTGGGGCATACAGCGGGAAAAGGAATTGGATGAATTCCTCTCCTATATTGAGAATCCACCGTCAATGACATCCGAAATCACAGACTACATCGAAACAGAAAAGAAAAAACTATCCGGAAGTTTCTGCCGAGGCTGCGGCTATTGTATGCCAACCTGTCCGGCCAAAATTCAGATCAATGACTGCGCCAGAATGTCGCTGCTGCTGCGCCGGGCACCTTCCGAAAGATTCCTGACTCCGGAAGCGCAGGCAATGATGGCAAAAATTGAAGATTGTGTACATTGCAATGTCTGCACGACAAAATGCCCTTATGAACTGAACACACCGGAACTTTTGGCTGAGAACTACAAAGATTACAAAGAAGTATTGGCCGGAAAACCATTATAAATGCATTTTTATACATAATTTTACCTTTTTAATGCATATCTTCTTAAATTCAGGTATTGTCATTTTTATGAATTCGTGGTACAAATAATATTGTTAATTTTATTTTAAGATATTTCAGATACAAAAGCAAGACGAGAAACTGGACAAGAGGAGGATATAAGGTATCATGAAACCACTTACAGAATATACAAAAACAGAGCTCGGTGCTGAGCTGAATCAGCTTCAGATTCAATATCAGGAAGCACATGCTCAGAATCTTTCATTAAATATGGCAAGAGGGAAGCCGGCTCCGTCACAGTTGGATTTCAGTAATGAAATGCTGAAGGAAATGGAAACTTACCGATTGGAGGATGGATCGGACGCCAGAAATTATGGTATGGTAGAGGGGATTCCGGAATGCCGTAAATTATTCGGAGACTTGCTGGGAATCAACCCGGATCAAGTTTTGATCGGTAATAACTCCAGTCTCAGTCTGATGTTTGACTCTGTCAGCCTATTATGCCTGCTTGGAACAGAGGGTTGCAAACCCTGGTCTTATTATAAATATGAAGGGACTCCTGTGAAGTTTCTCTGTCCGGTCCCAGGCTACGATCGTCATTTCACAATCTGTGAAAAACTGGGAATTGAGATGATCCAGGTTCCGATGACGGAAGAAGGCCCTGACATGGAGATTGTCACCAAGCTTGTGCGCGAAGATCCACTGATCAAAGGTATCTGGTGCGTACCGCTTTATTCTAATCCACAGGGAATCTGCTACAGTGATCGTACCGTTGAGCAACTAGCCTCCATGGAGACTGCCGCACCGGACTTCCGCATTTTCTGGGACAATGCATACGGCGTGCATCATATCTATGAAGAAGTTGCACTGAAAGATATTTTAAAAGAATGTGAAAAGGCAGGACATCCGAATCGTCCATATTACTTTTTCTCCACTTCCAAGATCAGTTTCTCGGGTGCCGGTCTCGCATTATTCGCATCCAGCCCCGCGAACATTGCTGAGCGGAAAGCATTCCTCTCCACTCAGACGATTGGGCCGAACAAACTAACCCAACTGCGCCACGTACAGTTTTTCAAAACACCGGAAAATATTCGCGCGCACATGAAGAAAATGGCAGATGATTTAAGACCTAAGTTCGACCTGGTTTTGAATACACTGGATCACGAGTTGGCTGACACTGGTCTTGCAACCTGGAGTCGTCCAAAGGGCGGATATTTTGTATCCCTGGATACACTTCCTGGCTGTGCAAAGAAAACCATAGAACTGGCAAAAGAATGTGGAATCACTCTGACTGGCAGCGGAGCCGCCTATCCTTATGGAAAGGATCCAGAAGACCGCAATATCCGTATTGCACCGACTTTCCCATCTTTGGAAGAATTGCGACAGGCAATGGATATTTTCGTTCTGTGTGTAAAGATTGTAGGAATTGAAAAAACATTAGACGAGATGAAATAAATACGAAAAAGCTTGGTGATGTATAACACTGCTTAAACGCACTTCTACATCGCCAAGCTTTTTTCGTTCCCTTAGCTCTTATATAAACTTTCATTTTTTAACGCAATAACGCTCATAAAAAATCTATAGTAATCTCTACTATTTTCCACTATTTCATTGGTTTTGTGACGCTTAACTTAGCTTCTCTTTTTCCTAAAAATTTACAAAAGGAAACTATATTGGGTGGACGAACTGAAAAATCTTTCTTACGCTAAAGGCGAAGGAGGGATTTTTATGTCCGATTTAGTCAAAATTGGAAAAAGCATTGTTTTGCTCAGAAATGAGCAAGGCCTGACACAGGAAGAGGTAGCGTTTCGGTCAAACTTGAGCGTGAGCCGTTTACAATCTATAGAATATGGCTGTCAGAACACCACGGTGGATACATTGATCCGTATAGCAAAAGTTCTTAAGGTAGATTCAAGGGTATTCGGTCTCTTTTCACGGTCAGACAGTGAAATTTTATCTGAAATCCGCCAATTACCTCCGTTTCCGAAACGAAGAGGTGGGGCACTTCAAATCTGTGAAAATATCGTAATGTTGCGAAAAGCAGAGCATCTGACACAAAAACAGCTGGCTCTGCTTTCCAACATGAGCGTCGTCTGCCTGCGGGATATTGAACATGGATGTGCGAACATAACAACAAACAAGCTGTTGTGTATCGCAGAAGCCTTTGACCTGTCGCTGGTGAAACTCAGCGCTCTCACCATGCCCGAGGAAGAACTGATGGACATGATTTATAAAGCCAGAGACAGAGCGGGTATCAGGCTATAGATGAAAAACGTGCTTTCTAAGGTATATCATCTATTGTATCAACTTGGTATTACTGCAAATTACATCGGCTTTTTTCATACTGCATATGCGGTATTACTGTGCGCGGAGCAACCAGAACAATCGCTAATGATGACAAAATGGTTGTACCCAGAGGTGGCAAAACAGTACGGGACAAACTGGAAAGCGGTAGAACGAAACATCCGGAGGGTGAATGAAATCATCTGGAATGAAAGCCGACCCTTGCTGGAAGAACTGGCTCACAAGCATCTGGCACAGAAACCGCGGAATGCGCAGCTTCTGTCCATCCTGGCCGCCTCACTGGATACTAACTCTTTGGCAGAGCATGAGCCAGGTAGCCCTACCGCAGATAAGCCATCCAAGCGTTAATGCAATCTCCTCCGATTTCATCCTTAAGGCTGTTTAGAAACTAGAATGTTAAAAGCCCGCAAAACCCTAGTAATCCTGCGGTTTTACGAGCTTTCCCTCTTCCCCAATTTTTACTCATATCACAAACATCGCATCTGGAAAAAACGAGCGGTGCGGGGAGAGTTTCCCTGCACCGCTTTGATGTATAATTATAATAGCAGGGTTGGGTGGGGAAGTCAATGGATTGGGGTGAATTTGAGGGTGTTTTTTCAAAAATTGTCAGATAATTCGTCTATTCTCTAGTTAAAAGTTCTGAGTCTTTTTCTTACTCCCTGCTTCCCATTCGGAAATACTGTGCATTGCACAATATTTCCGATTAAAAGGGCTCGTCTTTGTAAAAGATTTAACCGAATCCCTATAATCATCAAATTCTTGTTTTCTACATAGAATAACCATTAGCATATTTGCAGTGAGCTTGATTTGTTTGCAAACACTTTCTGGCACTAGAGGACAGGAAGTACGTCAAATACTCTCTCACTCTGTCCGACTTAATCCACCGCCATTTTTGTTGCTGTCGTAGTAACCGGAAACATATCGAGTCTAATACAACTGAAATATCCTTCATGTCAAAACATCTCTATTTCCGCTCATGCACAATTGTTCCAAAATATATAAAACTCAGTAATACAATAAAAACTACATACAAGCGACTGTCTCTTATAAACCCATCAAATTTAAAGTAGTTTAAATGCTTGCTCTCCAATATTAATTATTTTAGCATCTTCCTCTGGCAAATTTTCAATAAATTGCTTTAATTCTTTATTATTTAGCGTTATTCCAACAATAACTTGAGCCAGCCCTTTTATATCCAGTACACTTTGAATTAAACTTTCCATATCAGATGTTACAATACTATGTTGTGCTGGCTCATCAAATATTATTATGCTAGGATGATTTCCTTTTTTTGCAAGAGAAGTTTGAAGTAATGCTATTGTAAATGACCAAATAATTCTAATATTGTCACTTGCAGAAGAATCAAATTTCATATCAAATCCATCAATTAAAGGAAGGCATGTTTCAACAGGGATATCAACAGAGTCAATATCCGGAGCACTCTTGTACTTATATTTACGAAGGTTATTAACAAAATTATTTTTGAAAGTTCTAATAACTTCAGTATCTAAATCTGAAACTTCTTTCTTGGGAAGTTTTTCATATTCTTCTTTATATTTTTTCCAACGATCAGAAAGTTTTCTGATTTCTTCTAATTTTTGTTTTATAAAGGATTGAAGTTGAACATACTCTCTAATTTTTGACTCAATTTCTACGAGTTTTTGTACGACAAATTCCGACCATTCCGTTTCAGTAGAATAAATATCAGAACGAATTGTCTGTGCAATGCGTCGCAAAGTTACCAACCGTGCTTGTAAATCATTTTTCACTAGTGAAAGTTGCTCTATATTTGTTTTATGACTATCTCGCGTAAACTCAAGAACACTTTTCTGCCCTTCTAAATGTCGAATATTTTCTTCGATACTCATAATCGGAATATCATTACCTAAATGCAAAAGAGAATCGTCAATTTTTTGATTACATGTCGGACAAATGCTTTCTGAAATCTTACATCCTACCACAGAACCCATACTTTGCAATTTTGCCGCATCTTTATTATTTCTTAGATCACGAGTAACTATTTCAAGACTTCTCTCAGCCTGAGCAACTGCACTACGTGACAAAATAATTTGTTCATGACATTCACTAGCTTTCTGTTCAAAAGAATCAATTGTCTCAGATATTGTTTGTAACTCCTTATTTAAGCCATCAAAATTATCAATATTTCTTGGTTTAAGACATTTAATCGAATCGTGTTCTTCTTGTAATTCTGAAATAGCATTTTCAAGAGATTTTTTATCAACTGTTGTTACAGCAATAACTTTATAATCGTTATCATTCATTATTTTGGGTTGGATTGGTAATCCACTAACCGAGCAAGATTCCCGGATTGCATTTCGATTTATATCATTAAATATGTTTTTCCATTCACTAATAATTGCATCCTTTATGGATTTGAGCCTATTTTTTTCTCTTTCGTTTTTGAAAGTATCTAAACCTAATAAAAACTCTACAACACGCTTTTTAGCATCTCTAATTCCAAAATATGGCATTCCAGAAAAAATATCACCCCAACCATGCTTCTGCTCAATAAACAAGCCTGAGAAGATTACTTGCAAATATAGTTTTTGATTGTTACCGTTCGTTTGTACCAAAGGTAGTTGAATATGTAGGAATGATTCTAAAAATGAGTGGAATCCCTTTTCATTAGTCGCAGCGCCTCCATCATGAAGATACATATCTTCTGGTTGTGTTTTTTGATTGCCAATAGAATCATAATCACCATAATATACAGTAACAAGCCGTGGATCCTTTGTTTCCAATTTTGCAGATCTATATATAGTTACAATTTCATTACCATTTGATATTTCCAAGTATGCCCCTGACTCTAAAACATTCCAATCCTTATCTCCATCGTGAATTGTAGACTTATATACAGAAGTGAGAACTTTTTCATTTCTCCCTCCAATAATTTCTTCAAAACCGAGGCAATAATAAGTAGCTTCAAGCACAGAGCTTTTACCAGCAGTATTATTGTTACTGGCAATAAATGTTAGACCATTAGAAAATTTTTCATCAAAACCATAAACACCTCCACTTTCCGCATTTCCTGTTTTAATTTCAATACGAAGTCGATTTATTCTCAGCATATGTATCCTTCCACATATCTGACAGTTGTTTTATCTTATTATCTGTCAATTTTTTTGATAAAAGCGAAAGTGCTAACTTCTCTGTACCAAATATCTCTAAATCTCTATCTATTTCTGATACCAGCCCCCAGCCTTTATCTGTTAAAACATATTTCCCGTTTTTTCCCTGAAAAATCAATTCATCTGCTATTGCAAAAGTTACAGCCCTATTTACCGCTGGATCAAAACGAATAACGGGAGGCGAAGCAAAATCATATTGTACATAATCTAATAGTTTATCCATTGCATCTTTTGAACAAAGCGCAAAAGATATAATGTGTAGCTTTATTGGCAAACAACCTGATCTACCCCAACATGATTTTGCAATAATAAAACATATTTGCGAAACTTTATAACTAATACGATAATTATATGGAACGGCATCTGGTTTGGCATCAAACACAATATCTCTATTTTCAATTAAATTTTGTCTATCCAAAATAACCACCTACATTCTAAATTCCATTGAGCAATCTGCTAACCAACTTGCAACTAAATCTTGTTTAAGTTCCCCGATTGAAGCTAAATTAATTGTTGTAGAGAATTGCTCTTTAAGTTTTTTTCAAAATCATCAAGCAGTTCTCTAAACAAGTGTGCATTACCTGAGTGTTCAGATATTAATCTCGTCTTGACAGCAACATCTTTTTTACAAGTCTGTTCTAATTCAATTAGCGATTCATGAATTTCCGGAAAATTCAGTCTCAATTTATTTAATATAGCCAGTCCACTAAGATAGGATTCTATATAATGATTCACTAGAAAAACAACATCTATATCATCATCATTATCAGTGTTTTTTATCGCTTTTATTTTTCGTTTTATATTTTCAACTTTTTCAGAATCGCATTTTGTATAGTCGAGTGTAACTGCATTTCTTATCGCTAAATTTAAAAGATAATCCTTATGGGGAGCAAGAACTATCCTGCTAATTTCCAATAAAAAATCTTCCGCACACTTTATAATAACTTTAAAGTCATCGTCAATATTTGTATAAACAGTAGGATTTGCCTTCTTAGCAGCTAATACTTCCTTTCTTTTAGTCTCCGCATGTTTTACAATACGAGAGTCCTTCTGTTCGGGTATAACAAAATGCCATTCTTTAATCGGTGGTACACCCCACTCTTTAAGCTTTTTTACATAATCGGATTTTAAAAGTTTTCCGATATCCTTTGTCATTTTATCACGCATATGCGTGTAATTATCTTCATCTGAATAGTCTTTCTCAGGACAATAGCATTGATGGACAATACCATTCTGGGTAAACCCTTCAATCCCTCCATCGCCTCCCTGAGCCGCAGAAATGGGTGTATAATGCTCATTTTGATATCGCATGCGATAACACATTACACACAATTCCTCCCATGCATTGCCATTCATGTATCCCTCAATAAATTGTAAAACGCTCATTTATTTTCTCCTCCGAAAAGCCTTAATGATATAGTATTTGCAAAATCAGGTTGCCTAGTCAACACACATATATCAACACAATTTGAATACATCCCCGATAAATCTTTTATTTTTACAAGATGAAAACAATCTAAAACGTCTATAACTATTACTTCTTTATGCATATAATAGCACTTTTCACCTACTCTAGGAAGATATTCCGCCATAGCACCATCCTCCCTCTATGTATTATCATGTAAATACATTATTTCTCTATCTATTTCTATTTTTAGAATTAGAAATGGAATACTCATTTACATACCCAGGCTTTCCGTTGATCATATCAATTGCCCTTATTAGATATCTGTATAAAGCTACCGTTCTCTATTACAAATCTTTGCTCAAACGTAATCCCAAGCGCATCTGCAATAATAATCATTTCTTCCACACTGACAGTCCCCCTCTGCAACTTTTTATTAAAATTCTGTGGCGTTTGCCCAATCCTCCGGGCAAGTTCTGAAATACTAATATTCATTTTTTCACAAAGTTCTCGAATCATATCAGATGTTGTCATTTTAACTCCTCCTGATATTTATATTATAAACCATATAGTTGCTATATACAATC
Source organism: Hespellia sp. (assembly GCA_022790755.1). GTDB lineage: Bacteria > Bacillota > Clostridia > Lachnospirales > Lachnospiraceae > Mediterraneibacter_A. The sequence goes on from JAAVXR010000086.1 coordinate 25,413, forward strand.
TATCATTCCTTTATTCATGCCCACAAAAAACACACAATTAGTTCATCTGAACTCATAGGATGCCAACACACCTATCGCTCTACATCCACTGCCATTCTTGATTCGAACCCCAAACCGCTCATCATATTCTAAGACCTCCGTTTCCTGACTGTTCAAGAGTTCTCACATCTCCACAATTCGCTTTTTCAAGCCCTCCCTTTCGGCTCTTGACACCAAATCGTTCTACTTCAACTCCCACAGGCGGCAAATTTCATCATCCATTCTGCTATAATCCTTTTTGGAATTTGCTCTCTTCAACAATTCTATTTCCTAGATAGTAGGAGCATCGCATTTCTCCGATCCATGCTCCACACGAGTGCATCATCACTACACAATTAAATATTTCCCACAGTTGTTCCATACAATCCTGCGGTAAATATCGCTAGGCTTTGGTCAACAAACAATACTGAATAAAGCGTATTTGCTGCTATAGACTCTCTTCTTTCCGCTATATAGATTTGCCCATCGCACCATCTCTTCCTGCACCTGTATATTAAGGTCGCGGAGAATTATGGGTGGATGTATCAAAGACATCGTGTATAGCGGAAACGATTCCATTTAATAACTTTTTTGCATCCTCTATTGTGTTTACTTCAAAGTCTGCATTTCTTTTCCAAACTTTGTTATATTCTTTCATTGATGCACGATGCCCAGCCAATTTATTTCTTGAGTCATACGCTTTTTTTATACTTAAATATATGACTCCTTCACTGTCTAACCCAATATATTTCAAGAAATCATCTAATTGGGCTATACTTCCTTTACTACCATCATACTGATCGTCCATGACAATTTTGAACAGTTTAGTGTTAATGCTTTCAGCAGTAAGCTTACATAGCTTCATAAGAAATTGCTGGTATTCTGGAATTGACAAATTTGTAGGAAGCACAAAGCTTCTATATATTTCAGTATCAGCTTCACTTAATTCAGAGAAAAGTACATCGTCATACTTTTTAATAATATACTCATTAGCTATCTGCAAAGAATGAATAAGCCGACTCTCCAATCTACTTGCATCTGTCCAAAGGCTCAGAATTTGTCTTGCAAAAAATTTTTCTTCCATTTTTCCCTTTGGTGATTCATTAAAAGCTCTCCAATACTTCTGCTCCTTATATGGAATTCTCCCTAAATCTCCCAGCCAAACAACAACTTTCCCTTCATCATTAATGCAAAATGGAATTGACCAATCTCTTAAATAATAAATTTCACTATCTTGAATTTCATAATTTCTTGGATCTGCTTTATACTTATCCAGCACTTTAATGTCAAAATATGTAGGTGTTAGAAAATGAGGGCTTCCAGGATTAGACCCGAAATTATTAGCCAAAAATGTTGAATTACATTCAAATTCAACTTCATCTCCGTTTTCATCTAAGGCAATTACAAATTTCTCATATTGCTCATCATCTAAAAAATATCTATAGTCTTCATGCCGTGGCTTTGTGTAAGGCAGGATAATAACTTTCCCAATAATTGACGAGCAATAATCATAATCATTTGATAACGCAGACAAACGATCAACATTATTCATACCCCAATAAATGTAGTAATTATTTCCCCAAAATACATCATCTGTCCTTTTTTCTCTTATTGCATCTTTTTTTAAATATCTCCGATGGTCAAAAACCACAACTAAATAGCTTTTATTTGCTGAAAGAAAATCCTTAAGATAGGAAGCCCTTATTTCAACCTTATGTTCACTTGCTTTTATTACAACTTCGTCAGTTTTGGGGTTCTTATATTCATATCCGACATGATGCAGATTACCATACCATATTAATTTAGGATTAATCTCATAAATTGTAGGATATTTATCAAAATATCTTATTGCAATCAAGTATTCAAAATCACCTTTTTGTTCTCCACTTATATATTCAATGTCTTCATTTCCATATTGGATAAATGTGGCCTTCCCAAAGCTATCTGTACTAAATCCCCAATCATATTTTGAAACATACTCTTTCAACTCTTCTGATGTAGCTTTAAACATAGCACAAAAGGTAAAGATGTCATTTTCATAATTCTTAGTTGGGTTTTCTTCGAATACAGTTATCCACTCACAATTATTTAGTGTTTGATATAACTCAATAAAGTCCTTAAATGTATAATCCATATGTGTTTCCTCACTCATTATTAATTTTAATCTTTTCTCCGCTTGGCAACCCAAACACCTGCTCATATCTCACATCCAAGGTTTCCAAAATCTCCATCATTTCCTCAAATGAAACCGTCCCACGCTTCAACTTCTTATTAAGGTTCTGTGGCGACTGCCCGATACGCCTTGCCAGCTCCGCCAGGCTTATATTCTTCTTTTCACATAACTCCCTTATCATATCCGATGTAGTCATGGTACACCTCCGC